>DAOVAG010000062.1 GCA_030671165.1 Candidatus Bathyarchaeota archaeon
ACGATCTTCATGCTTGGGACACAGTTAAAGGGTCGGATTTCCTTGCAGATCAAGATATTGTTGATTTTTTTGTAAAAAATGCCCCGAGAGAAATCATTACTTTGGACCATTGGGGTTGTCCATGGAGTAGGACCCCTGATGGTAAAATAGATCAACGACCCTTTGGTGGACATAGTTTCCCAAGAGCATGTTTAGCAGCTGATATGACGGGACTTGTCGAAATGCAGACACTATACGGAAAGGCAGTATTGGAAGAAAATATTACATTCTATAATGAGTGGTTTGTAACATCTCTGATCATAGAGCAAAATATTACAAAGGGTTTAACAGTTATTGATATGACAAGTGGAGAAATATATGCAATAAATACAAAAGCAATCATAATGGCAACAGGAGGCTATGAGCGCATCTATGAATTCACCACATTCTCACACACATCAACGGGAGACGGAATGGCGATAGCTTATCGTTCTGGTTTACCTCTAAAAGATATGGAATTCGTGCAATTTCATCCTACGGCGCTAATCCCCTCCGGAGTACTAATAACCGAAGGTGCCCGGGGTGAAGGAGGATATTTAATTAATGGTGAAGGCGACCGTTTTATGAAAAAATATGCACAAGACAAAATGGAGTTAGCTCCACGAGATATTATTGCACGAGCTGAAACAATAGAGATTCAGCAGAAACGTGGATTAGAAGGTCCTTATGGATCCTATATAGCACTTGATCTTCGACATTTAGGTGAAGAAAAAATAAACGAGAGATTACCCCTAATAAGAGATGTTTCGATAAAACTGAGTGGGATAGACCCTGTTGAAGAACCAATACCCATCAAACCCGCAGCCCACTACTCTATGGGAGGAATCCATGCTAATATTAAAACAGAGACACATGTTTCAGGATTATATGCTGCAGGTGAATGTGCATGTTTGAATCTTCATGGAGCAAACAGATTAGGAACAAACTCTACCAGCGACTGTCTAGTCTTTGGTCATGTAGCAGGTGAAGAAGCAGCAAAATATGCTATTTCAAAAAATCTCTGCGAATTGCCAAAGAGAAGAAAAGATATTGAAGAAACAAGAATTTTTAACGAGATTTTAGGTAATGAAGGTGATGAGCGAGTTTCAATTATTCGGGATCAAATGAGACGGGTAATGAATGAGAAAGTCTGGATATTTAGAAGCGAACATGAATTGAGAAGCGCTCTAAAAGATATAAAGCAACTTAAAACTAGATTTAAAAATATTAAAGTCGAGGATAAAAGCAGAACCTTTAACACTAGTCTCATGGAAACATTACAACTTGACTTCACTTTAGATCTCGCAGAAGTTACAATTGTTAGCGCAATATCCCGAACAGAATCTCGAGGAGCTCACGCAAGACTTGAGCATCCAAAACGTGATGATAAAAATTGGTTAAAGCACAGTCTGATATATAACACGAAGAATGGACCAGAAATTAGATACATACCGGTCACAATAACAAAATGGCCCCCAGTTATGAGGACGTATTAGGAAGATGTAATCTTGAACTCTGAAAATGAAAAAAAAATAAGGTTTAACATACAACGTTTTGATCCAGAAAGAGATAAACATTACACATCAAAATATGCAGTACCCATCAGTGTGGGAACAACAATACTCGATGCTCTCGTTTATGTTAAAGATAATCTTGATGGGACACTCACTTTCAGACATCAATGTAGGATGGGGCAATGTGGAAGTTGCGGAGTCATGGTTAATGGTAAACCAATGTTGGCATGTTATACACAAGTATTTCACCTTGGAACAGACACAATTAAGATTGAACCACTTACAAACATGCCAGTTATAAAAGATTTAGTTGTCAACTTTGACTCATTTTTCAAGAAACATACTCAAATTAAACCGATATTAATCAAGGATGAGGATGCATTCAAGAAGGTCACTGAATTCATCCAAACACCGAGTGATTTAAAGAAGTATTGGGATAAAGCCATATGTATAAAATGTTCCTTATGTAATGCATCTTGCCCAGCTGAAATAGATCCTAAATTTCTCGGCCCATCAAGTTTGACTGCAAATTATAGATTCATAGCGGATACACGTGATGGGGGCAGAAATAAGCGATTAAAGAAGTCATCTGAAAGCATATGGCTTTGCACTTCATGCAATTCCTGTACATTAAATTGTCCAAAAGAAATCGACTGCTCAACTGCATTAACTGAAGAGCGAAGTCTAATAATTGAAGAGGGCGTCTTTTTTCCGAAGACTGCGAAAGAAACACTGGATAGTGCATTCAAGTACTACAATCCTATTCGCATGCCCTCTAGAAAAAGAAAAGATTGGAGTATAAACCTCGATATTAAAGAACTGTCTATAGTTAAAGAGACAATGGTTCTATATTTTGTAGGTTGTTTATCATCCTATGATGATAGAAATAAAGAAATTGCAAAGTCTATAGTGAAGATATTCAGAAATATGGACGTTGATTTTGCGATATTGGGAAATGATGAATGGTGTTGTGGAGATCACATATTAAGATTAGGTGAAAAGGGACTGTTTGAGATGCTTGCAGAGCATAACGTTTCATTGTTTAAAAAATACACTTTTGACAGTATTGTAACGACGTCACCACACTGCTTCTACACCTTTGTGAATGATAAACCGTATACTGATATTGAGATCAAAGTGAAGCATTACTCACAATTCGTAGCTGAAGCTCTTAAGAAGGGAAAATTGAAGTTTAATAAGGAGATAAAGAAGAAAGTTACTTACCATGATCCATGTTTCTTAGGTAAGCGTAGCAATATCTATGACGAACCAAGGGAGATATTGAAATCAGTACCGGGTTTAGAATTTATTGAGATGGAAAGATCAAGAGAAGACAGTTTTTGCTGTGGGGGAGGAGCTGGAAGAGTTTGGACAGAGGAAGCAGACCTTGAGAAGAGACCTAGTGTTAACAGAGTTAGAGAAGCAATTAAGCTTGGTGTAGAGATCATAGTAACAGCTTGTCCCTTCTGCGTAACAACATTAGATGATGCGATTAAGACAATAGATTGTGAAGATTCAATTAAAATAATGGACATTGCAGAACTAGTATCAGAATCTATTGAAACTCTGTAATCTAATGTTTTTTTTCATTCTATTGAAATGTTACTTTCTGTTATAGAATACTCAATTAGATGAAAAATGGGAAGCTTTTAGGAATATATTCATAAAAAGAGGGAATCTGATAGGCTACCCCTAAAGAGTTATCTGGTTTAATAATAATGGGTTTGATTGCACGCTCTAAAGTTTATAGCTTATCTTCCGTAAGAATGTTTTTCTTTCTTCAACATCTTTTTTCGTCTCTACACCTTTAGGTTTAGATCCATCTATAACACCTAGAATTCCTCTACCTTGTTCCGTTTCAACAAGTAATACTTGAACCGGGTTGGCTGTAGCACAATGGATTGTACACACTTCGGGAACATTCTTTATTGCATTCATGACATTTATTGGGTAAGCATTTCGCAAAAAGATTATGAAACTATGCCCTGCACCTATTTTTAAAGCTGTATCGATCGCAATTTGTTTTAAATCCTCATCGTTTCCTGAGCTTCTAATTAAACATGATCCTGAACTCTCACAAAAACTAAGACCAAATCTTAAGTTTGGAACTGAATTTACCAAGCATTCGTATAAATCCTCTACGGTTTTTATGAAATGTGCAGTTCCGAGGATAAGATTACACTCGCTGGGGGCTATTATCTTGATGACTTTAAATTCCATGATATTTACTCCATATTTTTATATTATCATTAATTGTTCAAGTAAACTTTATTCTACTTAAGGAATATAACTATCTAAATAGAATAAATTTAAAGAGGAATATATTAATAAAAAATGCGAGTGGAGAAGACATATAAAAAATGGGTACAAAAATAATTGGTCACGGCACTTGGTATGATAAGATAGCTCACAAAATAATAAAAAGAGAGAACAAACTACAAAGGGACTCTAAATTATTCAGAACAGAAAGTGGCATTGGTGCATCGGGACTGCCACATATCGGAAGCCTCGCAGATGCTACTCGTTCATATACGGTTGCCATGGCAATAAAAGAACAAGGATACAATTCCGAGTTAATTGCTTATTCTGATGATATGGATGGTTTACGAAAAGTTCCTAAAGATTTTCCGAGGGAACTAGAGAAGTATTTAGGTCATCCGGTTACTTCGATTCCAGATCCCTTCGGTAATTGCCATAAAAGTTATGGAGAACACATGAGTTATCTTCTAATGGATGCTTTAGATAAATGCAAAATTAAATATCGGTTCGTATCGGGTGCAGAAGCGTATAAAAAAGGATTATTAAATGATCAAATCGAGATACTGCTTAAGAACGCAAAAAAGGTAGGGCATATTATTAATGAAGAAGTGGGCCAAGATAAATATATAGAAACTCTACCTTACTTTCCGATATGTTCCAATTGCGGGCGCATTTATTCAACGAAAGCTTACAAATTTCTACCTAAAGAAAATAAGATTCTTTACACATGTGAAGGAATGGAAATAAGGGGAAAGTGGTTAGAAGGGTGCGGAAATAAGGATGAAGTGGATTATCGAAGCGGAAAAGGAAAACTTAGTTGGAAAGCAGGAGAGTTCGCAGCTAGATGGGTTGCCTTCGGTATTAATTTTGAAGCATACGGTAAGGACATAGCTGATTCTGTGAGGATTAATGATCGAATATGTAAAGAGATCCTGAATTATGAACCGCCAATCCATGTACAATATGAAATGTTCCTCGATAAATCAAAAAAGAAAATCTCAAAGTCTAAAGGAAATGTGTTTACACCTCAAATATGGTTTCAATATGGCTCACCACAGTCACTATTGTTGCTAACATTAAAACGCTTTACAGGAACAAGAACCTTGTCCGTTGCGGATATTCCCCAGTATATGAACGAGTTAGATGAATTAGAGGATGTATTTCTAGGAAAAAAGAAGGTATTTGATGAAAAAGATAGGGCTAAACTGGTAGGGTTATACAAGTATTGCTGGGGACTAAAACCGCCCACTGAACCGAGTGCTCATTTACCTTACAATCTCCTTGTTTATCTAGCGATGATAGCACCTAAAGAATCTAGAGAGGATTACATAAAGAATAAACTACGAGCATATCGATATATTGAAGATTCTTCAGAAGTTGAGAAATCTAGAATTCAGTATGCTATAAACTGGGCTGAAGAATTTGAGGAAGTCGAGAAGACGAATATAATACTAAACACCAAAGAAGCTGAGGCAATAAGAGAGTTTATAGGAATTCTCGAGGTGGAAGAAAATGCGGATAAAATTCAAGGTGCAATTTTCCAAACAGCAAGAAAACATGGATTAAAACCCAAGGACTTCTTCAGTATTCTATATCAGGCATTAATAGGAATTCCAAAAGGACCTAAACTCGGCCCATATATTGTGGATATTGGACCAAAGAATGTGATTAAAAGACTTGAAGAGATCGGATAATGGAATATAAACGAATAATTCTTTTTAATTACCATTCTTGAGTCTAGATAATTCTTTAACATGTCTTTAAGAGAGACGGGTAGTTCAATAAAAAAAGAAAAAGTTATGAACAATTAGAGATACTTATCGATAAGTCCTATTAACTCAAAAATGATTAAAAACATCCTAATAGCGAATTTAGAAATAAAGGGAGAATTGAAAAGTGGAAAAATCACAAATGTTTGATCCAAAAGC
>DAOVAG010000048.1 GCA_030671165.1 Candidatus Bathyarchaeota archaeon
ACTTCAAAAAAGAACTCAAGCATCTTTACAATCCTTCTTCAAAGAAAGTTACAATTGTTGATGTTTCAAAAATGAACTTTCTCAAAATAGACGGTGTAGGAGATCCAAACACAACAAAGGAATACAAAGATACTGTTGAAGCGTTGTTTGCTGTATCTTATGCTCTTAAATTCATGATTAAGAAGGGAAGAGCAGTTGACTATGGTGTTATGCCCCTTGAAGGTCTTTGGTGGATTGATGGCATGTCTCAATTCAGCATAGAGCATAAAGAACTATGGAGATGGACATCGATGATTATGCAACCAGAATTTGTGGTAGAAGATCTTGTTAATAAAGCTCTTGTACAAGTAGAGGAGAAGAAAAAACTGCTTGCTCTTTCTAAAATCAGGTTTGAAAGTTTTTATGAAGGTTTATCAGCTCAGATACTCCATATTGGTCCATATTCAGCTGAAGGCCCAACTATTGAGAAACTTCATAGCTTCATCAAAGAAACAGACTATCAACTGAGAGGAAAGCATCATGAAGTATATCTTAGTGATCCTCGCAGATCAGCACCAGAAAGAATGAAAACAGTCATACGACAACCAATAAAATGAGATGTAAAGTCAAACCGTTAACTCTTATAATTTGATAATGGAGTTATCGCGATATATCCCTTACCTCATATTGTTCATCATACATCTCGGGATCGTTCTCTTCTCTGTTTCATCTGAATTGAGATGAGACGGTCAAGATAAAGATAACTTTGAGAATGCACTCATGAAGGTAATGCAGATGCTTAAGGATTCCTCACGTTACTTAATGATTGGATTTCTCAACGGTTTCTAATAAAAAACAGTCAAGAATCAAACCATCAAATAAGTCCAAGTATAGTGATGGATTACCTTTAACTCTAACTAGGAATTCACGTAAATTATGTATCTATCAAGTTAGAGTATGTATACTGGAAAGAAGATATTATCAACGTGAAGGAATAATGTGGGAAACAGATATCAAATAACAAACATGTCTCTCTTCTGTGAGTTAATGAAGAATTCGAATTAATTTTTTGAAGTGTGAGCATATTAATTTTTAAACAAGAAACGCGTTAAAATGCTTCGATGAAGATAGTTGGATTAATTTCGGATACTCATATCCCCACCAGAGCTATTAAGATTCCTTCAAGAATTTTTAAGTTTTTTCAGAAGGTGGATTACATTATACATGCAGGTGATTTAGTAAAGTGGAGAGTAATCGACGAATTGGAAAGGCTTGCACCAGTCTGCGCAGTTTATGGAAACATGGATGGAATGGATATTCGAGAAGGATTACCCAAAATAAATGAGTTAAGGATTTATGACTGGAGAATCGGAGTGATACATGATTCTGGAGTACGATTTGGATTCGATACAATACTTAAGATAGCAGACGAACACAATTATAATATTTTAATTCACGGTCACACTCATCGTTCTAACATTAGATGGGAAAAAAGAAGACTATTCATTAATCCAGGAAGCCCCACAAACCCTATACCACCATTCATTACAAAACCGACAATAGCAATACTAAAATTAACGAGAGAGAAAATTCAACCAGAAATAATTCCACTTGAAAAATAGCTTACTATTAAACGAAATAGAGAATAGGAAACCGCAGGAGAACCATTGTTTATGTTTGACTAACTGCTCTGTCATTATCCATAATTTAAGAATGTTTTAATCTTTTTAAGTTAAATAACTCTGCTTTGTTCTTCTAAAAAGTCATTTTCTTCGACTTCTTTCGTCGTTAAGCCTTAAAATAAGAGATCGTAAATTTCCTAGTTTAATTTTAGAAATTCGAAATTCTCTCCCATGAGGACAAACTTCATCTAATGTAGCACAATTTTTCTCTTCATCATAAATTATCGGATACAATTGGCATCCTTCTGGTCTCTTTTCGTAAATGGTGCATTGTTCACTATCATTAAAGACACATTTTCCATTGTAATTCTTTAATTGTAACCATCCATCATTATTGATAACAAAATAATCATATTTTTTTTCCAAATTTGTTATTCGTGCAATATCTTTCTTCAATAAAGGCATCTCGGTTTCTAAACAACACTTTATGCATTTATAGTACAGACAAGGATTTTTCAAATACTCACTTCATAATAATTCAATTATGGAAGATACAAAACTTACGCGACTGCATTGGATATCCATACACTATTAAATTAACCTTCAGACTTCAATTCATAATTTTAACTGTATCAATTTTTTTAAGAGTCTCATAGGAGTAATCGATATTATGTCTACTTATTATTCTTTGATGTAATATTCCACCTAAGCTGTAATTCTTCTTTGATAGACTTTATAAGGTAGTGCTCGTATATGAGAAGGAAAACTTTCATGGTTATGTTGTATTTTACAACGAACTTTTGAGTGCTTTTATCATTGGTGTAGTTATTTGGGTAAAAGAAAGATCATAAATAAATCTCAGATTAGATCTGAATTACCGAAAAAACCATTTGAAGTTTTAGGAATAACTGAAAAACAGTTTGGAGATAATAAAATCTTCAGTCAATCTCTTGATAAATCCATACAATTATATAGATGGTTAAAGCGCAATGACTACTTGAAGACTTTTTCCACTTTTAAAGGAGCATTATAACCTTTGAGACCAAGAATAGGACTGTTCGAAGAAAAAAGAGGTAGACCACGGGGTCAATCAAGCGAGTATTATGATTATCTTAAGTCAATTGTATCATTAGCAAATTATCATAATTTAGATCCAAAACAATTAGCAGATGCCTTCTTGGAAGCATTGGAAAAGTCTAGCGCTCACTGCGAAAGTTTAGAGATCTCTTGTAGGGATAATAATCATGAGTCTCCTACATTTCTTATAATGAAAAATGAGCAAGTAGTCTGGCAATCCAAGATAAAACGGGAGAGTATCAAAAACCCAGACATTGGAAATTACATAGAAAATCTCCCAATACCTTTCAATTCTAAGAAGAAAAAACACAATATGGCTCAGAAAATAGGGAACTTAAAGTTTGGCATGAAAGGAATTTCAGTCAAAGGAAAAATCATCGAGGTTCCTCCACCTAGAACTGTTAGGACCAGATTCGGAACCTTCGCCGATGTCTCTAATGTGATGGTTGCTGATGAAACAGGCTCGGTGAGGTTGAGTTTATGGAACGGTCAAATAGATAAATTTCATATGGGGGATTATGTTGAATGTTCAACCTGTACTGTTCGTAGATTTAGAGGTGAACTTCAGCTAAGGCTTGGAAGAAAAGGTACATTGTCAACTATAAACGAACATTAGCAATCAAAACTAATTAAATCTCCCCATTTTAAGATAAAACAATAAGTTGGATACAGAAGCCAAAATTGAAATTGATTTGTTTATCAATATTACCAGATCAACATAATTCCCATTTCTGGGAATATAATATGTTATAGTTTATTTTAAATCCTCAACTGTTCCTCCTTCATTAAATTAGAAAATAATATTTGGGTTGAGAATTAAAATTTAATATTGTTATCATTAACATTTTATAGTTAGAGGAAAAAAGTTTTGGATATTAATGAAATAACAATAACGGTGAATATTAAAAATAACTTACAATTTCCCGTAGTTGATTATGGAGAAGGACCAGCTGTTCTTCTACTACACGGTTTTCCAGATTCGCGACATCTATGGCGATACCAGATTCCAATACTTGCTGAAGCTGGATTACGCGTCATAGCTCCTGATCTTCGAGGTTTCGGTGACGCGCCTAAACCAAGTTCAGTTGATGATTATAAAATCTCAATTGTAATAAGCGACATAATTGAGATTCTAGACACGCAAAACATAAAACAAGTGCGTGTTGTTGGACATGATTGGGGAGCTGCTGTGGCTTGGAGACTTGCAGCATATCATCCAGAAAAGGTTGAACGGTTAGTCTGTCTATCTGTCGGTTGCCCAGGAACTTCTGGTTCTGGAACCATTGAGCAGAAGGAACGCTCTTGGTATGTCGACTTCTTTCAGTTCGAAGGTATCACGGAAGCCTGGCTACGCCACGACAATTGGAAGTTATTTCGTCAATTAACAAGGGAAAATGGTGACATGAAACGATATTTAAAAGACCTTTCACGTCCTGGTGCTTTGACTTCTGCTCTAAATTGGTATCGTGCCAATGCTAAGTTGGGAATGCCAACTGAACACAAAACTGAATTTCCAAATATTACATGTCCAGTCCTCGGCATTTGGAGTGATAAAGATAACTATCTAACTGAGAAACAACTGCGTATGTCCCATGAGAAGATTGAAGGATCATGGTGTTACGAAAAAATGAAGGGGGCTAGTCACTGGATGATGCTCGATAAACCAAATGAACTGAATAGGTTGCTAGTCAAATTTCTGATTCGATGACTTGTTTAGTTTAATCTCTAAATGAATAGAACTGGAAAAAATGTAAATGAGCTTAATTGAATGCAAAGGATGCTCATCTCTGAATAAGAAGACAAACAGGTGTAAAAACCCTAACTGCCCATACTTCGAGAAAAGATTGAGATTCTTTCGAATGCAAAAAAAACTAATGAAATATAGATCCTAAAAGATGAATTCATCCTCAAAAAAACCGTTAAAATCCTTTTTGTACTGCACCGCACTTATTTAAATACCCAGGTAAACAAAAATACATTAACGTGTGCGAACACCAGAGGAAGTGTATTCTTTGACGTCAGATCTCACTAAAGAAAAAAAGAGAAATAATTGAAAATAATTCTCTCTAATCGCATCATATCATAAAGTTATCTTTATTATATCTCAAATAATCTTAAGTTTTATGAATAATGTAGATGTTACCATCGTATTGATTTATTCAAGAGATCATTTGTAAATATAGATAAATATCCTTAGATCTTATTTCGAAGATCTCTAAAACATTGCTTATACTTTACATTTTTTTTATTATAACCACAGGGAATTGTTGATACGATAAACACGGAAAAGAATCTATTGTAAGGTATAATGGGTATTAATGTTTGCATAAACTGAGCATTAAAAGGACCCCCGCTAGAGCCTGTACCATGCTACCCGTAATAAGATAGTGTTTGACCAACTCTTTTTAAAAGAGATGAGATACTTAGAGGATTTACGCATGCAGCCCAGACTTTCAAATCCTGCGAGGGCAAAAATGATTATGTTGCTCTTAATATAAAACATTTATGAATCAACGGAATAATTGATTGAGTAACTCATTTTCACTCAAAGAGATACTTATTTTTAGATTTGAATAAGTGAAGATTTCAATACATAAATCATCGAATACTAATATTTCATCAATGCTCTAGAAGAAAAAACTGAAATATCTTCTTCATTCTCTGTTTTAAATAAAATATTAGGGTGATATTTATTATAGAAATCTCTAATTTTACAGGAAAATTCTGATAATATATCATTCCTATTATAGAATCCATTAGTTGTACATGAACAATCGCTTTTTCAGGTTAATCTTACAGTTATCCTTTCACTTAAGATATTCCTTTAATAGATCCATGGGATCATGACGCATCAAGCATTGCACGTATTATATTAGTTCCAGTCTTTCCTCACGAAAATATAGGTTCTGGTTCTTAGCTACACTGTTATTTAACAGTGAATGTAAGAGTCCACATCTCAGCCTTGAATGTTCGGAGGACTGTGTAGATTGGGTTTCCTTGGTCATCGAAGGTCAGGATGTAGGTATTGATGTGGACTTCAACAACATAATCACCCATAGTGAGAGTGTCGATGGGTATGAGTACCAAGGGGTTGGTTAAAGCTTGTGTGACTGCAACGCCGTCACCTGGATTGGTGAAATCGACATTGAATCGAAATTTCACGGGGTAAGATTCAAGCCAGCTAAAAGACGTGACATGGATACCGTAGCCACCGGTCGGGTAATCACCTCGCGTTATGATGATGCTAATGAAGTCCTCAGTGGATGCCTGAAGAGTCACATGTTCATTGAGCTGAAGCCACAATTCATTCTGGGAGATCAAGGTGTCTATCCCATCTGAGGTTACCTGTTTAATCATAGGATCATCACTTGTCGCGACGACATGTATGCCTTGCTTGAATAGATCGACACCACCAGAAGAGTCATAGACAATATTCTGTAGTGGGGAGTAGGTGGTAAAGACTCGGTGATGCAGCATGCCATCCCAGAGTGTACGGTCACCCATCTGTACAATGATCTTGTAGGTTTCGTTTTCAGGGAGTATTATTGGATACCCGATCGTGACGATTAAACCGCTTGCTCGGTAGATATAGGTCTCATAACCAAGAATACTATCCGGTGTCTCTCTGCCCCCAGTCCAATTCAGCATGAGAGGATCTGGAAAGTCCATTTTCAACTCGGTGCGCAAATAAAGTAACGTATAATCTCTAACAAATACAGGTTTGAGGACTGCATTCAACCATT
>DAOVAG010000173.1 GCA_030671165.1 Candidatus Bathyarchaeota archaeon
GGAACGGGTGCTTCAGGTGAAACCCGAGTTGTCTCACCAAAAACATAATGATCTACCATTAAATCTCCTAAGACAAGAATTTTTACATTGTTAAAGCGTTCTATGGTTTTGATTAATCTGTTTATTGAGAGCATATTTTTCATCTCGAAGATGTTTGAACTTTTTTTAAGATAATTAATACTGCTTCAGATAAGTCAGAAGCGATATTATCGGGTTTAATCCTGTTTTTAGAATATTTTTTGTTAGGTGTAGTATAAGATTCTAGCTCATCTCGACCCTTTCCCGTGAGAACAAGGATTGTCTCACAACCTACACTATACCCAGCTAGAACATCATCCATTTTATCACCAATCATAAAAGAGCGCTCCAAGTCTAGGTTTAAATCCTGAGCAGCAAACTTTAACATCCCAGGGTTAGGTTTTCGACAATCACAATCTTTCTTATAGGCTTTACCTCCCATCTCTGGATGGTGAGGACAATAATAGATGGCATCTATTCTACAGTGCTCTCCTAATTCATTTATCATCTTTTGGTTAACTTTTTGTACATCTTCTTCAGTGAGATAGCCACGAGCGACACCTGACTGATTAGATACGACGACAACGCTTAATCCGATATCATTTAATAAGCCTATAGCACTGCCCACATCCGGTATTAATTTAAATTGTGAAGGATTCTTCATGTAAATAACATCTTCACAGATAACTCCATCTCTATCGAGAAAGACCGCTCTATTTCCCAAACAATGTTCTCTCCACTAATTCACATATAATATGTCCAATTGTGATGTGCGCTTCTTGAATTCGAGGTGTATTTTCAGACGGTACTATTATAGTAACATCAGAGATTTCTTTTAACTCAGTTCCATACTTACCAGTTAATCCTAATAGTTTAGCTCCTCTCAAACGTGCTACTCTAAGACCTTTCAACACATTTGGAGACTTTCCACTTGTAGAGATACCAATAACTATATCGCCTTCATCTACATGAGCTTCGATCTGTCTTGAGAATATGTTCTCAAAGCCATAATCATTTGCTATAGACGTTACAACGGATATATCAGTCGTTAATGCAATGGCTCGTAGAGCCTTTCGCTCTAATTTAAATCGACCAACTAACTCACTTGCAATATGTTGAGCATCAGCAGCACTACCTCCATTTCCAAATAAAACGATTTTCTTTCCAGTCTTATATGCTGTAACAATTAACTTAACCATATGTTCAATTTCGTTTACATGGTCCCTGATTAATAGTGCACTTAATCTATTATTATCCTCCAATATCTCAACAATTTTATCGCGCATAATACACCACTCACTTATCTTTACACTCTTTATGTTATAGTTTAACCAAATATTTTTTATGGTAGAAAAAAATTCTATAATACACAACTGTTTCAATAAATTTAGTCATATTTATTGTATTGTTTTTCAATAAAGGAATTCTAGTTAAGTTTATTGATCTTTTGACCGATAATTTTTAACACTTTTTGAATAGTTATCGCTTCCATACAATATGCTCCCCCTCTTTTACACATTTTTCGCCAAACAGCTGCACTCTCATTGCATGGATTGCAGCCTACATCCTCTCTTACTACAACACTGAATTCATTGTATGGTGCAAATAACGGGTATTGTCCGGGTCCAAAAAGAGCTATAACGGGGATGTTTAATAAAGCCGCTATGTGCATAAGTGAAGAATCATTACAGATAAAAAGATTACATCGTTCTATCAGAGCAATAGATTCACGGATAGTGGTCTTGCCAACTAAATTGAAGGCAGGTTTCTCCATTAAATGGAGAATACTAGTAACTAAATCAACTTCATCTTTTCCTCCAAAGTAGATGATTTTAGCATTATATTTCTGTATAAGTATATCAGCTATTTTCGCAAATCGTTCCTTAGGCCATCTTCTCGGAATAAAGGGTGCCCCAGGATGAATTCCAACTATCAAATCATCTTCATTGAGATTATTTTTTTGAAGATAAGTCTCTGCATAGATCTTATCTTTATCAGAGGTGAAGATAAAGGGTCCTTTAATCTCAGTCTTTCCACCGAAAATTCGTATTACGTCTAAGCATCGATCCACATCTTGTTTATGCTCTATGGGTTGAACTTTATCATCTAATAAATAACCAATTCCCTGTGGATCATACCCAATCAAGTGCTTGGCGCCACTGAGATAAGTGTAAATAAGGCTATTAAAAGTTCCATTAAGATCAAAGATGACATCGCAATGTAGATGACGTATTCTAATGAGTAACTTTATTATTTCTTGGAGACGAATCATTTGCAGTTTCTTGAGAATGTTCGTTTCAGTTAGTAATCTGCGATTATAAAATGGATCATCAAAGACAATAAATTTATCAACAAATGGACTGTCGACCATTACCTCCTTAGCCCAAGAACCAACGATAAAGACAATTGTACTGCTTGAGAAACTTTCCTTTAGAGCTTTGAGCACAGGTAAAGTGAGGATTGTATCGCCTATGTGTCCAAATTTTAAGACAAGAATCGTTTTAGGTTTCTTACTTTTTATTGGGTTCCTATTAAATTTCTTCCAAATAAATAATGGAAAGCAGATAATTGAGAGCAATAAAAAAACGCTTATATAAGAAAACCAGATCCCTTTCCAGACAATTTCATTTAAAACATCGGAACTGGTCAACCTTTCTTCCTCATGCATTACGTCATTCTTAGTAAACGGCAAGGTGATAGGAGAGAAAATGACATGTAAACATCCCTTTTTTAAGATACTGATTCATATTTTAGGTTTATGCGAAATCATATACTCATTACCTATTGAACATTAGGTATCATAAATTGCTACATCCTTTTCTCTTTATCAAAGATATATATCGTTTATTAAGAGATTGCCTAAGACTTTTCTGTAATCACATAAGACCAAGGTTTATCAGCTCCAAAACTAAAACTCTTTCTTCAAAAGTAAAAATCCACTAAACTTTCCAAAGATCTCTGATTACTCTTTTAGTTCTCTTCCATTTATCATTTAATCTCAAAGATATTATTTTGTGAAATAAAAAATACCAGTCACCCAATTTT
>DAOVAG010000135.1 GCA_030671165.1 Candidatus Bathyarchaeota archaeon
TTAGCGATATTGGGATTGGTTAAAATTAGGCAGCTAGCTCCATCACTTATTAATGAGCAGTCGTACAGTTTCAGGGGCCAAGCAATAACTCTTGATGACATTACTTTCTCCAGTGTTATCTCTTTCTGAATATGGGCTTTAGGGTTTAAGGCTCCATTGTGATGATTTTTAACTGCAACTCGAGCCATCTGTTCTTCCGTTGTGCCGTATTTATGCATATGAGCTGTAGCCATAAGAGCATATAACCCGGGAAATGTTATCCCATTCCATTGCTCAAAGGGGAAGTCAGAGGCCATAGTTAGGAATTCTGTCACGTCCATCGTGGTTCGATGGGTCATTTTTTCCACTCCACCAACCATTACAACGTTATACATACCAGACATTATAGCCAAGATACCCATTCTAAGGGCGACACCTGATGAAGCACAAGCAGATTCAATTCTTATTGCGGGTCTTGGTAACAGACTAGCCCAATCAGCCAAGATTGGTCCTGTATGTCCCTGATGTTCAAAGGATTCACCCATGTGACCTATAAAAAGTGCTTCAATATCTTTAACTGGATCTAAATTAGGACATTTTTCAAAGGCTTCTTTCGCGGCTTCAGCGAAGATTTCGCGACTGCATTTTCCCTCCAGTCGACCAAATTTTGATAACCCCGATGACACGATTGAAACTAGATTCTTTTGCGTCAATACTAAAACATCCAATCAGAGATTGATAGTAGATAGGATACCTATACAAATATTTATATTCTCTCATATTAACGATGGAGTGGTTTACTGTTATTTTAAAAAAATAATCCTATCGCCCAACAATAAGAAGTTCAGAGAAAGATTGAAAAAGATTAGATGTTACGAATCCTCCCAACTGAGAGAGTCACGTTATCAAAAATTGGGAAAGAGTTAGTATTTATAGAATCCTCGTCCCGTTTTTTTGCCGTTCCATCCTTTATCCACATATGTTTTAAGCAACGGGCATGGTTTATACATTTCCATGTTATACTTCTTGTAAAGCTCATCCAACTTGTTTAATATCCAGTCTAAACCCTTTTTATCAGCATATTCACATGGACCTGAAGGCCATCCTGTTCCCAATTTCATGCCCATATCGATACTATTCGGTTCTGCTACGTTGTCATGAATTAGCCATGCAGCCTCGTTAATGGCAACTACCCAAATTCTTTCTATGTCATATTCATCAGCTAAATTGAATGGAATTCTTGGTCTCCCTTTACTCCAATCGTAGAATCCATGTTTAACTTTCTGACCGAACCTTTTCTCTTTAACAAGTGGTTCTATGACTTCTTGACAGGGTTTGAATCTTGCTCCATAGGCTTCGTATAGTATTTTACCAACTTCATATGCTATGTCTAGTCCTACAAAGTCACATAATTCAAACCATCCCATAGGAAATCCTCCGAAGTATTTTGCAGATGCATCTATGCCTTCCTTAGAAGTTTCTCCTCTATGATATGTCCAAAAAGCTTCATTGAATACCATACCCAGAATCCTATTTACTATGAATCCTCGAACATCTTTCTTGCAAAGTATAGGTGTTTTTCCAATTTGTTTACTAAGTTCCAAGATAGTTTGTACAGTTTCATCGCTTGTATCATCACCATTAATCACTTCTATAAGTTGCATTAATTGTGGAGGGTTAAACCAATGCATTCCCACAACTTTATCAGGTCTCTTGGTTGCTCTACCCATTTCAGTGATACTTAATGTTGACGTATTCGTGGCTATTATAGCATGAGGTGGAGCAATCGCATCAAGTTTAGCGAAAACCATCTTTTTAATATTTATTTTTTCGGAAACAACTTCGATAGCTAAGTCTATATCCTTGGCAGCTTCCTCATACGATGTTGTTATTGTTATTCTAGATAAAGCTGCTTCAGCATCCTCTTTCCTAATTCTTCGTTTCTCAACAAACTTATTTAAGCTCCATTCTATTCCCTGGAAAGCTTTCTTTAAAAGATCATCATTTAGATCGAGAAGATTAACTTCATATCCTTGCATGGCGAAGACTTGTGCTATTCCATGCCCAAGCAATCCTGCTCCAATTACAGCTAACTTTTTCATATCTCAAACACTCTTTAAAGTCAAGTATTAACTTAATCTCATTAGTCTCATTTACCTTTAAACTTAGGTTTTCTCCGAGACATAAATGCTTCCAAGCCTAATTTTACATCTTCTGTTGAGAAGAGTAAACCCATAAGGCTGGCTTCTATCATTAATCCTACTTCAAGTGGAACTTGAGAGCCAAAATTTATCGCTTGTTTTGCATATTTGAGTGCAATTGGGGGTCCGTCACATATTCTTTGAGATAATTCTCTTGTTTCATCTTTCAACTGGTCATATTGAACAACTTTATCCACTAAACCCATTTTTAAGGCTTCATCAGCTTTCACTCTATCTCCAAGCATTACAAGTCTTTTTGCGGAAGGTAACCCAATGATTCTTACAAGTCTTTGTGTGGCACCCCATCCGGGGATAATACCCAAGTTTATCTCAGGGCTTCCTAACTCTGCATGTTCAGAAGCTATCCTAAAATCACATGCTAGTGCTAATTCCAAACCTCCTCCCAAAGCGTATCCGTTTATAGCGGCGATAACAGGTTTTGATAATGCCTCAATTTTTGAAAAAAGTTTCTGTCCAATTCTTGAGAATTCAGTAGCTGTTACAGGAGTAGCTTTTGGAAACGCCATAATATCGGCTCCAGCACTAAAGGCTCTATCACCTTCCCCCGTTATTATAACGCATCTTATACCAGCATCTTGATCGATAGTATCGAGAACTTCAGACAGTTCTTCTATTAATGTATCGTTGAATGCGTTTAATCTATGTGGTCTGTTTAATGTTATGTGAACTACACTCTTTTCTCTCTCAATTTTTATAGTTTCATACTGTTTAGACATGTTTACACTCCATTTAATAGATTTATGATATTTTTCTTCAATTAGAACATCCTCAATAGATATCTGAGAATGGTTAACCTTTGAATTTCAGATGTTCCTTCATAGATCTCAGTTATTTTTGCATCTCTATAGAATTTTTCAACCTTATATTCACGCATATATCCATATCCTCCTAATGTTTGAATTGCCACATCAGCTGCTTTAACAGCTACCTTACTAGCGTAAAGTTTGGCCATAGAAGTTAACATGGGATCCATAGATCCTTGATCAACAGTCCATGCTGCTTTATAGACTAATAATCTAGCTGCCTCGATTTCTGTGGCTACTTCTGCGAGTTTGCATCCTATTTGTTGGAATTGCATGATTGGTTGTCCAAATGCTTCTCTTTGTTTTGCGTATTTAAAAGCTATTTCGAATGCTCCTTGAGCTGTTCCAACCGCTTGAGCTGCAACTACAATTCTACTGATATCAAAGAACCACATAGAATGGTAAAATCCCCTGTTCAATTCACCCAATATCTCTGTATCAGTTACCTTAACGTCACTGAGGGAGACTTCTCCCGTTGCAGTACATCTGATACCCATCTTATTCTTCTGATCTAAAACATCTAGTCCAGGTGTTCCC
>DAOVAG010000050.1 GCA_030671165.1 Candidatus Bathyarchaeota archaeon
TAAACCTGCATTAGTCAATATTGATCTCGTTATAGAGAAAGGAGATTTCATAATATTAACGGGACCCAGTGGATGTGGTAAAACTACTTTGTGTAGATGTCTCAATGGTTTGATCCCTCATTTCTATAGTGGAGATCTAAAAGGTGATGTAATTGTTACGGGTCTTTCTGTTAAGGACAACCCAACAAGTAAAATAGCCCAACATGTAGGTTTTGTCTTCCAAAACCCTGAAAATCAACTATTTGCATTATCTGTTGAAAAGGATATTGCTTTTGGTTTAGAAAACCTCGCTCTTCCAAGGAACGAGATCAGAAAACGTGTCGATCGAGCATTAGATGTAATCGGTATTACTAATCTTCGAGAAAATGCTCCTTATGAGCTTTCTGGAGGTCAGCAACAAAGAGTAGCAATCGCTTGTATACTCGCAATGAGTCCAGAACTTATGATTCTAGATGAACCCACCTCTTTTCTAGATCCAGTTGCTGCAAGAAACCTTTTTGAGATAATCTATACTCTTAACAAGGAGTTAGGATTGACAATAATCCTCGTTGAACATCGACTCGATCTATTATGCACATTTGCAAATCGTGTTATTATTATGGATGAGGGGAAAGTGAAGGCAGATGGAATACCTCGTGATATTCTAAGTTCAAAGGAAATATTGTCTCTAGGTATTGGTATTCCGAAAGTTACAAGACTTTATAATGAATTGAGGGCGAGTGGTATCCATTTAGGTGATCCTCCAATCTCAGTTAACGAGATAGCGCAGGAAATTAGGAAGTTGATACTAAATGATTGAGGTTGAAAATGTTTCCTTTACATATCCTTCTGGTGTTGAAGCTTTGAAGGAAATAAACCTTAAGATTAAAGATCCTGATTTTATTGCAATAATAGGCGAAAATGGTGCTGGGAAAACTACCTTTATCAAACATCTCAATGGAATTCTTAAACCAACACAAGGTGAGATATACGTAAATGGTGTAAACACTAAAAAGGCTAGTGTCGCTGAACTTTCTAGAGACGTTGGACTTGTTTTTCAGAACCCTGATCACCAACTTTTCTGTGAAACAGTTGAAGAGGAGATCGCTTTTGGATTAAAGAATTTTGGTTTTAATAAAGATACTATCTCGGAAAGAGTTACTTGGGCTCTAAATCTCCTCGATTTGACTAAATATAGAAAAGTTTCTCCTTTTATGTTAAGTGGGGGAGAGAGGAAACGTGTTGCTTTAGCCACAATTTTATCTTGGGATCCCAAGATTCTAGTTCTCGATGAACCGACTATTGGGCAGGATTTCAATCAAAAAGAGAAACTTCGCCAGTTTATTATACAATTGAATTCTCAGGGAAGAACAGTGATTATGGTAACCCATGATGTGGAGTTTGTAGCTGATTGTAATCCAAACGTAATCGTCATGTCAAATACTAGAATTATCAATACTGGTTCAGCAAGAGAGGTTCTCACGAATTTTGATCTTTTAGCCAAAGCCTCTGTTCTTCCACCGCAGATAACTCAGCTTTTTACTCAATTATCAGACTTGGGTTTACCCCAGAATATAATTGATTTTTACAAAGCTAAACAGTTGATTATAGAATTAACTAAGGAGAAACTTGATAATGAAGGTCTTTGAAGGTTTAAAATTTAAGAGAGGCACAACTGCAATTCATCGTCTCGATCCTCGAACAAAGTTTCTTATATCATGTATAATCTTTACGTTAGCTCTCCTTTTTACAGAACTAATCTCAATAATTATCCTTTTTATAGCTCAAATACCCTTTATTTTTTCAGCTCGTATTTATAAGGAATGGTCCCGTTCAATTAGAGGAAGTCTAACCTTAGTAGCAATTATTTTGCTCACAAACCTTATTGTTGGATATGTTTCCAATAACTTTCAATTGTCAAGCCAACTATTAACATACTCAATCTCTATGGCTTTCAGATTTGTTGTTCTCATGTCCTCTTTCTCACTCTTTTTTCTGACAACATCACCCGATGATCTTAGCTTAGCCCTAGAACAGAGTCATATACCCTATGAATTCTGTTTCGCCTTCACTACAGCTGTACGCTTTGTTCCAGTCTTAGCAATTGAAGCGCAGACCATTATGGATGCTCAGAGATCTAGAGGTTTAGAATTGGATAAAGGAAATTTCCTTAAACGGATTAGAAATTATATTCCTATTCTTATACCTTTAATAGTTGGAGCTATTAGACGAAGTTTGGAGTTAGCTGAAGCCATGGAGTCAAGAGCTTTTGGAGCTAAGAAGAAGAGAACAAATCTCTATATATTACAACTTAAAAGATCAGATTATATTACATTCTTAATCTCTTTTATTATTCTCTCCCTTGCATTATATATTCGATATAACATTACAATCCCAGATATTCAGATTCCATTATAATTTTTTTTTAACAAGATTTCAATAATGACTGTGAACATTAAATATTATTCTTATTAATTTAAAATGAAAAAATATTTGCAAAAAAAGCAGAATTGATTGTTATCTGTCAAGATTTACAGTGAAGAATAAATCTATTCATTTTTCCCCATAAACTTATAGACAAAGGTACAATATTTTACTCTGATTCTATATGACTTTTCAATATTTTTTGAAGTTTATTAACGTCTTTAGTGAAAAGTTTAACCCTGTTAGGTATTACAGTCGTTTGTGTTGGTTTTCCTTCAACTTCTAAACATTTTCCCTCTTTCTTTATGTTTATCTTTTCTATTGGAAAATACATAATGTAGGAACGCCCGGAATAGTCAAATACTATCCCCTTACGACTGATCTGATAACTCTTAGGGGTTACCATTAAACCTCTTGAAACTCCTGATCTCGCTTGAAGAAATATACTAAACGGCATCGAGATTATAAAACCGATTGCATATGATTGCCAAGATGGCATATCTGGAAAAAACATTCTAAGCACTTGTCCAGTTCCTATGAATATGAGTAACGGCACAAAAAGTAATCCCATTGTACTCATTCCCATCCCTGAGCCTCCTCCTTTGCTGCCTTCCTTTGCTCTATTAACTTCACTTTCTTTGGCTGAAAATAGAGCTTTATCTCTATACGACCTTGCAGCTTCCTCCATGTTAGCGTTAACCAAAGGGCCAGCGCGAACATTCTTTAAAATTTGATAGCCCATCTGTAAACCCATAATTATGAAAATTGAACCATATTGTAACCATGAGTTTTGAGTATACATTCCATAAGTAATGAGAACCATTATCATTACAGAAGTAGCTATACGCTTTACGTACTGAAATGCTTTGTTAGATACCATATTTATCAACTGCTAATAGATTATCCTTTGATACGCTATCTGGTATTTAATAACTAAAATTAAACCTTTTGTATTTAAGTAAACAGGTAATGTTTTTCTTTATCTGTTTATATTTAAACTATTACTTTTAGATATTAATCGTTTGTATTATACTGAAAAGAGCGAATAATTATGAAAATCGACGTCACTTGTTCACTTAACAATTTTCGACAATTTTTGCTCATAAGTATGTGTTATTCATTCACTCCTCCAAATTTATTGCATAATGAAAAAATATTTCCTGAAAGAACTACTGGAAATGGAACAGTATATGTTGAAGCTGAAGATAAACAAACCATTCAGAAGATAAGAGAGATTACTTTTGTACAGATTTCTGACATCTTAGGTATTATCTATAACTCTAAAAGTGGAAGAACTCAATTGAAATGGAGGAGTCTAAGAGATGATTTAGGAAAATTGACCGGTGAAGTTAGCAATAATAGCTTGGTAAATCTATTTGCTTCAGGTACATTAGAAGAGGATTATGCAAACACTACTAAAGAACGCACTCTCTAAACACCATGATTGCATTGCATTAAGCATCAATGTTATCTTTGCTCAGAGTTTAACATGATTGTGTTAGATTCTAAACATTTTTTTCTGAGACCATATTCAAAATATACAGATCTTACATAATCTATTTCGTATGGATTCACCTAAAAAATATTAAAATACCGAATAAAGTTGACTGTTGATAATCTGTTTTTACTTCACATTAATCAAAAGAGTAAATTACATCCTTTTCAAAATATTAAAATGTTTTGAAGGGTTTGTAAGATATCAAATATTATTAAAAACACGCATTCATCGTCGATGTGAAGTGAATATTTAATCTCTAAGAAGCTAAGTGATTGGGTAATCTACTAATACTTATTTATCAAACTTTGAGACTAGTATTACAATTTATATATCTACGATAACTTTTTTTATTTATATAATTACCTATATACCAAATTTCTAACCGAGTGTAAATTATATGTCAATTAAAATGAAATGTAAGATTGTATCATTCCAGGAAGTATATGATATGGTACGACGTGTCGCTGAAGATGTTAAAACTTCAGGATATGATCCAACCACCGTCATTGGTTTAGCTCGTGGGGGTTGGATACCCGCTAGGCTTATTTGTGATTTTCTTGGTATAACAGATCTTTTAAGTTTAAAGGTTGAACACTGGCTTCAGACCGGAAAGACAAAAGATGAAGCCACTATTCGATATCCTCTTAATATAGACTTGAGTGGAAAGACTCTTCTTGTAGTTGACGACATCACAGATACGGGAAAAAGTCTGATTACATCAACAGAATATTTGAAACAGCTCAATCCTTCAAAGATGCGTACTGTTACAATGCAGTATTTTCCTAAATCCAAATTTAAACCTAATTACTTTGCAGAGAAAGTGAAAGAATGGATGTGGTTTATCTATCCTTGGAATTGGATAGAAGATACAAGTACGCTAATTGTTAGGTTGATGAGTATGCAAAATGGAAAAAATATGAGTCATCTAGCTATTGATAAAGGACTAAAGGAGAATTTCAATATCAAATGGAACAAGATCATGCTAATACACATTTTAAAAGTAATGGCAGAGAGGGGCCAGGTTGAATCACTGAAAAAAGGACGAGGTGTACAATATAAACTTAAAAAAAGGAAAGTGATTCAACTATAAACTTCTTTCATTTTTTAATATTCAATAAATAACCATGAAACAACGCTCTCTAGATAAACTTCGAATTTTTTCAATGAAGTGCATTTTGTAGGTGTGGACCTCTAATTTTATGAAATTTTTAAGCTGATTATTTTTTAGCACCAAAGAGACATCAAACTTACTTATGATGATTCAGGTTATAGGACGTTTTCAGAGCCTCCCAATATAAATGCGGGGTTCCTATATCGAGCCATAATTCTTCTTTCTTAAGATTTACAGCTATCACTTTCAAACCAGCTTCTATAATCCCTTGTATCCCGTCAGTGAGTTGAATTTCTCCCTTCTTGTCTGGTTTTGTTAGTTTCAAGAAATGAAATATTTTTGATTTGAATATATATATTGGCATGATCGCATAATTAGTTGGAGGTTTTTCAGGTTTCTCAATAGCCTCAATAACCTGAAAGATATTTGATGCCAACTTCTTAGATCGAACAACACCAAATTGTCTTGGATCTTCTACTATTCTAACGGCAAAGGCAGCATCAGCCTCAAATTTTTCGAAAGCATTTAGTAAACGTTCAAGATGAGATCCATTTGAACCTATATAAGTATCTCCTGCATGAACGAGAAAATCTTCTCCACTAACGAAAACTTCCGACTGTAAGACGGCGTCTCCAAAACCTTTCTGCTCAAGTTGGTTGATCCATACAAGCTTTGAGGAGCGTATCTTCTCATCAAGAAGTTGCAATTCTAAAGCTATGCCGTCCTTTCCTCTAAGCTTTAATTGATTTATATTATTGTAGTCGGGGGTAAAATAGTCCTCTAGTGCTCGTTTTCCTCTTCCAATGATGAAACAAAACTGGCGTAACTTAAATGCATAAAGTTGTTCAAATATTAGTTGAATGACGGGTTTTAAACAGAGACTATTTTTTACGGTCCTTGAGAAGATAGGCAACATTTCTTTAGGTTGCTCTTTGGTGGCTGGTAACATCCGCGTTCCTAATCCAGCAGCGGGAATAACTACTTTCAATCGGTTACACCAAAATTAACTAATTAATTTATTACAGTTCTCTATTCCAATTATTTATTAGTATATGGTGGTATATCGAATATTATTGTTGATGTTAGGGGTGTTGTAGAGTGTTTTTGGGTTGGATGTTTTTTTTAGTTAACTTCGATTTCCACATACATACGCTTCGTCTGAATTAGATCAATATTATGTTCAGTATCGTGAGATAACGATCTATTTTTAACATTTTTTTTATCTTTATACTTATTTTACAATCAATCATTTTTTTTATAAACAAAGGAAATTTGCTTTGAAATGAAAGGTTTCTTCGTTGATTTATCTAATTCTTTAGTAATATTGACTAGATTTGTAGAATTCTAGTATTCTTATATTTTCTTAGTTTAATCTGACGAAACTTCTGTAAATATGTTT
>DAOVAG010000149.1 GCA_030671165.1 Candidatus Bathyarchaeota archaeon
TATACCTTTTTCGCTCTTCATTATCAGATTTTTTTAGTTCTTTTCATAGAGCAGATGTAAATTACTCTTTCAATTTCTCACAAACTTTTCTCATATCTTCAAGATCAAGCGTTTACGATTCAAGACTATAATACTTAACATCTTCTTGGATCACGTACTGATCTCCATAACTATCATGGGCAAGTAATAGAATGCGTAAAATAACTGTGTTCACATCTTCATCAGGAATCCAACCGGTTGAAATCCAGTCTTCTTTACTCAAAGTACCACCATTTGTGGGGTAATACTTGAATCCACTGTCGTAATTCCATGAGTTTGGTCCCAACCATTCTCCGTTCCATGGAGCATGTCGGATGATCATTGCTAAATCACGCATAATACCTCCATCATCAAGAGTTAAACCTTCACCACAGTGAAGCCACCCCCCTTCATCAACCTTAACATAACACGGCTGACTCAAATTCGTGTTGGATAAGAACCCATATGAGTAATAATTATCGATCCCCACAGCTTCCTCCAATATACTAGTATCTAGACGCCATGAACCCAACCAAGCATGAAGACCTAACGTTTGACCAATTCGTGTAGGAGTAATTGTATTAAATCCCATTCCACGGAAAGCTCCTTGAGTATCGATAAAGAATTTATCACTGAGATCCTTATCGCTAGGTTCATATGCTGTACCATTCTGAGCGATGATCCACTCAGATGGAGCCTGGTTTGACCCAACGCTGATAAATACTAGACCGTGATCTTTCTCCCAATCGTAGACAAGCGACTTATTATACACTGATCCATTTCTGATAAAACCGTCTTCACCTGGATCAAGTAGACAAGATGGCGCTGAATTGTAATAAACATCACCATTTTCACTCTTTAATGGGTTAAAAAGGATGAGGATAGCTCGTGGTTTAGATTCTACAAGACCTGCTAAAGCATCCCAATTAACTTTTTTCACGTTCATCTCAAGGTCCTTGGTTATTGAAAGGAACTCATCGATTTTTTGAATTGTAGATCCAGGCATATATCTTTGATCATAAAAAATGTAGATCTCTCTATTTGTCAGATTATAAGATTTGTGTAGGAACAAAGCGGTGTTTACATAGGAAAATCCAGTAATGTTTATGCTGTAACTAACTGTCAGTTCAGTTCCACTGTGACTCTCGTCTTGAGTAATGTCAGTTAAGGTAAAATTCATTAAGGATTTAATTTCAGGAGTTTCAAAGATTTCTTCATCATAGGATCCTTGCTTTGTTTCAACTCTTAGAAGATAGGTTTGGTTTGAAGTCCATGGATACTGAATACTAATATTGGTTGAAGTTCCAGGTTCTAGATGGTTTCTTTCACCATTGAATAAACATTCTGTATTATCCATGTACACTTTTGTGATATCGATACTATACTCTCCTGTGGCTTTTACTTCGAAATTTATGTATCGTCCATCCATCTTTAACTCCGTTTGAATATTCTCAATTAAAATTTCGAATTCTTTTCCCCACAAAGTTTCATAGATCTCAAGATTTTCCACTAAAACTTGTTTTTCACTTTCACCATCCTCTAACTTCAGGATAGTCCGTAAAGAGAAATTACTCGGTAATATGCTCCACATACAACCTGTAGAGATCTGGTCTACTTTTTCTACAATCCCACCATTTGATTGATAATATTTGCCTTCGCTGTCGTAATTCCATGAGTTGGGTCCCAACCATTCTCCATTCCATGGGGCATGTAATATAATCATAGTAAGATCTTCTGCAATTGTTGTATCATCAAGATTCGAACCATTGCTACATTGGAGCCAACCCCCCTCTCCAACCCTGATGTAGCATGGATTCGCCCAATTAGTCTCTTTTACTAACCCATAGACATAGTAATTATGTGACCCAATGGAACTGTTCAGTATTGTTGTATCTAAATAATAATCACTAATCCAATTTCGAAGCTGGAGCGTTTGACCGATACGTGTAGGTACTATCGTATTAGGCCCCCACCCTCTAAAAGCTCCGGGTGTATCTGCAAAGAATTGGTCACTGTACTCTTCATCTTTGGGTCTGTAAGCTGTTCCATTCTTCGCAATGATCCAGTTCGTAGGAGCTTGAGTTGACCCAACGCTGATAAATACTAGCCCGTGATCTTTCTCCCAATCATAAACAATCGATTTCTGATATGCTGAGTGTGCCTTTATATAACCGTCCTCATTTGGATCTACCAGACATGCTGGTGAGGCATCGTTGAAGATGGTACCTGAAGCATTCATGAGTGGGTTAAATAGTATAAGCATAGCATTATGCGGTTTTGAATCTACTAGGTTGCTTAATAGATCCCAATTAATCTTTGTTATATTCATTCCGAGGTTAAAAATCAGATTATAAAATATCTCTGCTCTCTCTAAGGTATCTGGTGGCATGATGTATTGATCATAGAATAGATAGATTGGTCTTTCTATTTCATTTTGATATGTATTATATAAGAAGAAACCTGTATACGCTGATAAGAATCCATATGATGAGATATTGTAATTAAACGTCATCTTTAATCTTGGTTGATCCGGATATAGCACTTCCTTCTTCACACTGGTGATGTTTAGTGATGCTGATGGTGATACTGAAGGAGTTTTCACTGTTGATTCTGTCTGAGTTTTTTGGGTTGTGGTTATTGTTACTGTATATTCGCTTTCTTGTAGCCAAGGATACATTATAGTGATATTTGCTGATCCATTTGGTTCAAGATAAGATGGATCGGATGTATATGTAACTATTTTTGTTTGGTCAATATATATATCTTCAATATCCACTTTGCCGTAACCCAATGCCCTAACTTTTAATGTGATGTATCTTCCGTCTTGTTTCAGTACTGGGGTGATTTGTTCTATTTCTATCTCAGAACCAGTCATTTTCCACCAATTAATAGTATAAACTGCAACAACTCCTCCGATAATTATTATTAAAAGAATTAAGGTGAGGATTCTTTTCCTCCCGACCTTATGGATGAATGTTTTTAATGACAATATTTTTCATCGCTCCCTTAGAGGAATGGCTATATTACTTTAAATGAATAATATTTTTTTTGGTTATTCCCAATTTTTAAACCCGATTAACTACTTTCATCAACTTTTTTAAGATTTTAGCTTTTTTAATCCATATAAGATATATTACGCCACTAAATACGGTGGATACTGAGATTAGGCTTCCGATAGAAAAATATGTTTGACCCGTAAAATAAATTTGAATTACCAAATCC
>DAOVAG010000119.1 GCA_030671165.1 Candidatus Bathyarchaeota archaeon
TGAAAAAGTATTAAATAAAGGGAATGTTAGCCCAACTGAAGAACAAGATTGAACCATAGTCTTTAGTAATCATTCTATTTTTTCTACGAGCAGTTACCAATCTCATATACGCTTTCTATTGTGACATGAAAATCCAGTAGCTTATTTTAATCTTCTTACAATATCGTATCTAAATTTTTTAAAGTATTCATTCAAGAAACTAATTAGTAATTTAAAGTAAAACAGGAAAGAAGTGGATTCTTAGATTGTTTTTCCCCTTATTCTCAGCTTTAATCAGTTTTGTTTAGCAAAATCTCTAGTAAGTTGTTAACTTGGATTCCACCATCCGGTTGATATCTATTATGACAATCTCAACGATGAAAAGTGTTGAAATGATAGTGAAAAAGCTGTATCCATCTTAATTATACTAGGAATCTAAAAAAAGTCTCATTCTTCGAAGCATAATATATTTTAATTTAGATATTTTTTGGAAAACTGTTTTGTTTGATTGAAATATTATTTTAGTAAGTTTCTATCTTTTCATATTTACATAAAAGAACGGTTTTAATTATATTCTTAATATATAACATATTCAAATAATTTTGAAAAAGATAATTCAAGTAAGAGTATTGTGATAATGAAGGAGGAGTAATAAAAATGGGAGTGAGATATTAATCATGACTATGACAAGATTTAGTTTTTCAATGCCAACAAAAATCTTATTCGGAACTGGAATGATATCTGAAGTTGTTGATTGTTGTAGAGAACTTGGTATTGAAAAACCACTATTGGTAACCGATAAATTCCTATGTGGAACTGAATCATTTAAGAAAACGCTGGAAAACCTAAAAGACCTTAAACTTGATCCTAAGGTTTGGGAGAACGTTATTCCTGATCCCACAGATGTAAGTATTAGTGAAGGGGCAGAGGCATATCTGGATAGAGATTGCGATGGATTAATTGCGTTTGGAGGTGGGAGTTCCATGGATTCTGCCAAAGCTTTAGGAGTATTAGTTTACCATGGAGAAAGTGATGTTAGGAAATTTATTGGAGCTAATGCTACACCTCTAAAAGGGATTCCCCCACTAATTTGTATACCAACAACTGCAGGAACAGGTTCAGAAGTCACCAAAGTATCAGTAATAACTGATACTTCAATTTCGCGGAAAACACCTATACTTGATCCAATTCTATATCCCAAAATCGCTATCCTAGATCCTAACCTCACCATCACAATGCCATCTCAGCTTACTGCAGCTACAGGTATGGATGCGCTCTCTCATGCTATTGAATGTTTTACCTCAACACTGAGGCGGAACCCCCTTAGTGATGCTTTGGCTCTTGACGCAATCAAACTCGTTTCTGAAAATCTTAGAGGAGCTGTTTTCAATGGAGAAGATATAACAAAACGTACCAATATGAGTTTAGCTTCTTTAATGGCTGGTATTGCTTTCGATAATGCAGGGGTACATCTTGGACATGCTATTGGTCACATGCTTGGAACTAAGTATCATATATCTCATGGAATAGGGTGTGCTCTTTTGTTACCAGAGATTTTAGAAATTATTTTACCCACTAGAATAGAACGATTAGTAAAGATGGCTTCATCCTTCGGCATTAATACTTTAAATGTTTCAAAGAGGGAAGCTGCGGAAAGGACAATTAATGAAGTGTCTCAATTGATGAGTGATATTTGTCTACCAAGCTTAGCTGAGGTAACCAATACTTCTCTAGAGGATGCTGATTTACTGGCAGATTTACTGCTTCAGGAAAAGAGACTGGTTTCATTGTCTCCTCGATCTATTTCAAAGAAGGATTGTGTCCAGATGTTTATAAAAGCGTTTAAAAGAAAGAATTGAAAGCCAACTATAGAGTAATTGTTTCGCAGGAAGGATACATAATTAGAAGAATGCGACTCTTGAAAGCTTAGAAAAATGGAGTAATCACCATATTTAGGTCTTATTTACTGTGAGTAGGTGAATTGTTCAGTGAAGAAAAACGCTTGGGTATCCATCTTTTTAATCATGCTCTTATGTTCAAATTTCATTTCGATTGTTACAGCTGATGGACCAATTAAAAGAACCTATTTATACAATTCAAAGATAGTTTATATAAATCAAGGTGAAACCAACCTCAGTCTTGAAAATGATTCTCATTTTTTTAATGTTTTCATGAATACAAGTTGGCAAAGAGTCTATTTATTAACAGTGAATAAACCTTATGTGTGGAGTTTGGATGATGATGGAAACCCTTTGATACATTTAAATATCTCTTCGATACTTCCAGGGGAAAATGTCACATTAAGCCTTTCAATGCAGATTGAGAAACAAGAACGAGAGGTACCTATCATTAACTTCATTGATTCTAAAAACCGTGAAGATATAGAGTTAGATTTCAAAGAGGACTACCTTCAATCTGAAGGCAGTTGGTTAGTAGATGATGATACATTGAGATCGTTAGCCAATGACATTTGGGTTAATGGAGGAGAGTCTGAGAACGTTCTAAAGATCGTTACAGATCTCGCTGATTGGGTAGGCCATAATATTGTTCCTGTAATTCATGATGTACCTTATTTTCCAAATCAAACTTTTCTAATAAAAGAGGGGGATTGTGATGATCAAGCAATCCTTCTTATTACACTCTGCAGAATTCTTGGGATTCCCGCATATTTACAAGTTGGAGCTATTAGAAAATATGGAAAAAATGAAGGAGTAGCTTGGGATGGACATATAAAGAGCTCTTTAATTAATATTGGGTACCATGGTTGGGCAATGATCTACATACCCCCTTGGGGTTGGCTTCCTTTCGATATGACGTTAGCCTGGAAGGAGAACACATTAGAGGGAATCACATCAGCACCCATTTGGAGTCTGGATGGATTTAAAATACTGGATATCGTAAAGAGTGACTGGGCGGGTGATGGTAAAAGACAGAAGGAAGAATACATCAACAGTCAACTTTATCTGCACTATGAAGATGAATTGATCATTCAAGAGGGAGAAAATCTATGGGTAACCTTTCTTATGATGTGGCCTTATTGGATATTTTTAATAATAGTAACTTCCATCGTTGTAATCTTCGTTAATATAAGACGGAAAGGCAAACATCTGAACTTTCCATCTTAAAAAACTAAAAATCGATAGATCTAAAAATCTAATGTTTTATAGATAGGTTTACTTCAGGAGATTTCTCTTGATGAATCAAAAAATATTAGGAATATTTTTTGGAATTAGTGCAGGTGCTATTTGGGCATTAGAAACAATCATCGGAAAAATATTATTTTCATCTCTCACCTTCATCCAAGTAACTGCATCAGAAATTCTTTTTGCCACAATAATAATTTGTTCATATACTTTTGTAAAAAGAGAACGGGTGAAATTAGATCGTGAAAATATTCTGTATCTCTTGATTATAGGCGTAGTGGGTACTGTTATAGCACCTTTATCGTTTTTTTTGGTTTATCCCAAACTTTTGCAGTAAATGCTACGTTAATAGCTCATATGCAACCATTTTTCGTTGCTGTTTTAGGTTATTTTTTCCTAAAAGAACGTTTGAGTAAAAATGATATCATGGGAGGTATCATCATAATTTTTGCGGCTGTATTGATTACCAGTAGAACGGTTGAGAATCTTACCACCTTTAAGATTGGAAACTTTGGTGATTTAATGGTCTTTTTTTCTATGTGCTGTTGGGCTATCGTAGCCATACCTGGAAAATACTTGACAAAGAAGGCTAGTAGTACGGTAATAGTGAGTTTTCGATTCTTAATTGCATCAATTGTAATTTTACCAATATTACTGTATTTTAATCAATTAGTCATAACTTCCATCTATCAA
>DAOVAG010000205.1 GCA_030671165.1 Candidatus Bathyarchaeota archaeon
AACCCAAAAAATTGAGTGATCGAAACTCCCCAAACAGCAATTTTTTGTTTTCTATGGAAAAACATCAGATATTCCCCTCGAAAGTTGTGTCAAGAATTATTAAAAACATCGAAGCTAGGATAGGTAAACCAACAAAAACGACCAAGTTTAACTGAGTGATTGAGGCGGTGCCCCCTGCAACAAAGTTCGACATTATAATTATTATTAATATGAATAGAATAGGTCCCACAACAAATAAAGCAACATAGATCTCACCAAAATAAGTCAAAGATAAAATGAGTTTCTTTAAATCCTCTCTTTTTTTTACTAACATCTTATTTATTTCATAATTAAATAGAGTTAATAGATCTCCACTTGTCTTAATATTATGACTAATATTTTCGAGTAGTTTTTTTAATGTCTTTGAGGGAGTTCTTCTTGAGACATTATCGATAGCTTGAGAGACATCGAATCCAAGAAGTTTGGTGTTTATTACATATTTTGTCGCAAGCTGTCTGATCTTTTGATTATCTTCCACATCAGCTACGCGCTCCATTAGATAATCCAATGTTCCACCGCTAGCAGCGATAATCTTTATGTAGCTGAGAGAATAGATGAGGTCGTTTTCGATGTTACTCTGGAGCTGGTTTCGAATGTAAAGTGGATAAAAGAGGAATAAGAAAGCTGTTAAATTGGTAGATATTAACGATAATGAGAAAGTAACTAATATGAGTTTATACGGGGTGAAATGATTGTAAATGCCATAAATGAATAGCGAAAATAACGCAGTTATAATGAATGCTATAGCTATAGCGATAGTCATTTTTTTAACATAGTTTGAATATGGTCTAATGATCCCACTTTCATCATATATATCCCTAAACTCTTGGATAGCGCTTATATCTATCATTAAACTCCTAACCTAGCTTGATGGTAGATAGTATCGGGATCAGTGTAGTAGTTTCTGATGATCTCAGACACTTTCTGAACTGATTGAATGTTTTTTTTAGTCATCCATTTCAATACAAGTTCTCGGCGCTGTTGTTCTTCGATTATTTGTTCAAGGGGTATATGATTTGTTTCCGAAATAAGCGTAAATACGTCTTTTTCATTATCTAGAAAGTGGTCAATCTCCGAAGGTTCGTTGAATATATAGGAATCCGTTTCTGGGTCCCATTCAAATCGGGTCTTTATCTCTACTATTTCAGTTATCTGCGCTACGTTGGAAATCGGTCTACTTACGATTTCAGAAACATTCATGACACGGCGGACGATCTTTCCCTCTTTCTTGATTCTACCGATCTGGATTATTACGTTCATCAGGGGAAGCATCATTTCAGGGATATTCATAGGTCTCGAAAGGAGGCGTTTTATCACTGATTTTACACTGTCAGCGTGTATTGTACATAGCCCTCCGTGTCCCACGGCTATACTTTGGAATAATGTGTATGCTTCTTCTCCCCGGACTTCTCCAACAATGATATAATCAGGTCTCTGTCTTAGTGCTGATTTTAATAGGTCAAAGAGAGTTACCTCCTTCACTCCTGGTTGATAACTTTGTCTGGTAACAAGGGGAATCCAATTCTCATGAAGGCGTAATTCCCTAACCTCCTCGATTGTGACGACTTTTTGTTCCGGATTGATGAATGAGCTTAGACAATTAAGGAGAGCCGTTTTTCCGGATGCAGTGGCACCGCAGACCATTACACTTCTGAGATTCTCTATTATTATCCATAGATAAGCAGCAACTTTAGGGGATATAGTGCCAAATTTAATCAGGTCAATGATTGTAAAGGGATTATGCCTGAATTTTCTAATAGTAAATGTTTTTCCGCGTTTTGATACTTCTTCCATAGTAAGTTGTACCCGATGACCTTCTGGAAGTGTTCCTTCGACAAGCGGTTGAGCAACGGAAATCTGATGACCCGTTTTATAAGAAAGACGAGTTACAATTCTAGCTAATTCTGTTTTAGAGGAGTAGGTAACATTGGTAGCGATCGACTCATAATCCCTGTGCCAAACATATATTGGAGTTTCTAAACCGTTACATGAAATATCTTCTATTTTTGGATCAAGCATTAAGATGTCCATTACGCCATAACCAAGAAAATCCCGGAATATATAGTAGAGAAACTTTTCTTCAGATTCAATGGCTACCTTCTTTTTAAGTCGGCTGAATTCGACATCAGTTAACTCTCGGAGATATTTCTCCATAGCTGATCTATCGTCTAATATTGACAAAGGAACGTCCATTCTTTCAATGATGACATCTTTTAATTCTTTTAGAATCCATTTTTCATTCTCTTCTACATTAGGTTCTAAAATACGATATCTAAGTCGACCTGTTTCATTATCCACTTCAATACCAACATATCCAAAAGGAGGACTTACTGAATAAAAATCTCTAAATGAGTTTTTTACATTATTTAGATCATGTGAAAACTCAACATTTTGAAGATTAGGTAATATACCTTGATCTAAACTATCCTCTTCAATTCTATGGTTGCCAATTATAGCCATGGGATACACCTCTCCCAGTAACAATTATAACTTCATATAGTTCTTCTATAGTAATAGTAACAGGCAATTCGATTTTTATGGTATCGATATCCGATGTTTGAACTGGTACATTTCTACCTTCAATGTAATTTAGTACTCTAAATCCGTTCAAATATATGTCGGCTATATTTATAACTATGTTACCATAATTTAAAAAAAAAAG
>DAOVAG010000137.1 GCA_030671165.1 Candidatus Bathyarchaeota archaeon
TCAAGATTCCTGATTTAACCACTCTACCCGGTAGCATATCTATTATTAATTTGTCATTTGTTTTTGAAACCTGAATATAATCGAATAAATTATCATCAGCGGTTATAGTGATATTGTATATGGTTGATCGGTAAATTTCAACCTCAAAACCACTTCCCACCTCAATTATTGAAAAATCATCGAAATTCATCTCTTGAGTAATCAAATTTTCGGAACCTATTAATGGAAAAATTGTATACCAATATCCGGACATATACAAGACGGCTGGTATACTTATCGCGACAACAAGAATGATCGCAACAATTACAAAGGTACTCATTTGCTTTATTGGCTCTTTTTGTATTCTTCTCCCAGACTTCGCTCCTGTTGAATCAATGGTAGTTCCACAGTTAGTACAAAACAGTAAATTATCTTCATTCTGTTTTCCGCATTGATAACAATATACCATTGACATTATCTCCTTTTGATTTTAGGTTCTAGAATTTATAACTTTTAAGTTTTTTCAGAATCAAATATTCAATAAAAAAAATCACAAGTATTCAATTGATAAACAAAGGAGGGGAGTTTCCAAGAGACATCTCCAGCAATGTTATGAGCGATAGGGGGTATCTGGAGGGGTAATAATAATGCAAAAAAAGAGAGAAGATATTCCCGCACATATGCATTGATAACCTGGAAGAGAATATTATAGGCGTATCAAAATATTTTTCTATTTAACTTTTTTTAGATTGGATTGATTCATCTCATCTTCAAATATTTTCGAAACATCTTTTCTACTGATCTCTAACTTTTCAGAGAGTTCTTTAATCCACTTTATATATGATCTGAAGGCATTATGAACTATCTCAATTTTCTCTTCTTTTGACAAGTTTGATTCTTCAACTAAAAGCAGTGCGAACCATCTGCCTAAATCTGATAAAAGATAATATTTTAACCATACAGTTCGACCTGCACTAACAGATTTTTCCATATATTCATTTAATACTCCTAGTTCAGTTAACGTTTTCAAGCGTTCTATGAGAGTCTTATTCGAGTAACTGAGGTTATTGATCAGATCTTTTTGGTAGATTTTTTCGGAAATTCCGTGTTTGAGAGAGAACTTTAATATGTCAACTGGAACCTTCGAGCCAAAGATTGCCCTCAAAACCTTTTGCTTTCGACTGATTGGTAAAAATATCAGATATGGATATAAACGTTCATTCATTACGACAAACCATCACCAAATAATATGTTTGATTAGATAAATTAGTATAGAAAAATTTATTAATCTTGTGTAAAAAATTACACAGCGTTATAAAATGAAACCTTTAGTAACGAGGAAAGTTGCGTTAATCGCTCTTTTTTCAGCTCTATATTACATACTTTCCTTCTTGCCAGGCGTAGAAGCTATTGGTGTTACTAACGTAACTATCAATATTGAAGCTTTCATGGCCTCCATTTTTGGTTTGATAATGGGTCCTTATCTGGGTGCATTAACTGCCTTCACTGGCGCATTTTTAGCTTGGATTTTACCTCCTGGCATACCAAGCCCCACTAGCGCAGTTTTTCTGCCTGCACCAGTTATAAATGCTTTCGTAGTGGGCCTTATCTATACTGGAAGGTGGAAGAAAGCCTTTATATCCTTCGCGATGGTTGTTGTAGCTTTCTGGTTTCTTCCTCCAACTCAACCGTGGGATCAATATTTACACGTTGGATTTTTGGTCATGTGGGATAAAATCTTAGCTTTAGCACTCATCATTCCTGTAGCGATGTTGATAAATAAGATGAGAAAAAAACCAATGAAAGTTCCTAAGAATAAGGAAGAATCAAAATTACCAAAGAACGTGGATTTAAACGTTATTCTATCTGTTATCGCGGCTGTTTTAATCCTCATAAATGCGTCGATGATTGCTTTGGAGGGTGGAGTGATAAAGTTTCAAACAGTGATTTTAGATACAACTCTTAATTTTAATTTCGGCTTTAAAGACATAATCCTCTTAACAACCTCGTATAGCTTTATTTGGCTTCTACTGGGAGTTGGAATTCTAACCTGTGCTATACTACTTCAATTTAAGCCAGAGAAATATTTTATCTGGAACTCATTGATCTTTACATTTTCCTGTTTGAGCGTTATTATCGGCGGAGGATTCATCATTGGCTTATTCCTCGGAGTTATAAGCGGAATCTCTGGAGCTCTAAAAAGAAGGATTATTCCGTTTCCGATAACGAGTAAAGATATGTTCGTCTATTTTCTTTTAGCTTTTATCGGTAATCAAGCCGACAATGCTTTAGGCGCTGACATATTTGCTGTTCCATTTGTCTATGAAGGAATATTTGGGATATCCTCTATAGAAACCATACGTTGGCTATTTTCCATAGCACCATTCTTTTATGCTACGATAAGGTTCATCCAAGCGATAATCACTGCGCTTATTGCGATGCCGTTAATTAGAAATCTTAAAGCGACTGGATTAAGCATAAGCGAGTCATGATAATCTTGAGTTCAGTTCCTGTCTCGAAAACCTATTCTTTCATCTACAATCATCTGAACCTATCTTTTCTGAGATCTAAATTATTTCCTTCAATAAAGTTTAGTCATTCATGAAATTCGTTTATTAAATTATGAATAAAGAACTAGAAAAAAAGATAATCTTGGAAGAAATTTATTAACATTGAGAAGAAAATAGATCAAGGCGCTAAGGAGAGTTTAGAAGATTGATTGGGAAAGGAATGAGGAGAAGTCAATTAATCACTTTGATTGCAGTCTTTGCTACCCTTAGCATAGTATGTGATTCAATAGTTGGAATACCTCAGCTAGCCTCTGGGATTTGGTATGGATGGATCTTTTTAATAGTGCCAATTGCAGGAATCGTCCTTGGACCATATGCTGGTTTCATATCAATACTGATCGGTGTCATTGCCGGTCATTCCATCTATTTGAGGGGTGAAGCACCAATGTACGAGTACCTCTTTACATTGGGAGCTCCAATTGGAGCCATGTTTAGCGGTTTCATATTTCGAGGGAGATGGAAGGGCGCTTTCACATATTTTACATTGCTTCTTGGAGCTTATTTCTTGACGCCAGTCTCATGGGAGATTCCCCTTTGGGGTTTATGGGATGTCTATATCGCTTTCATCGTCCTTTGTATATTTGCATTGATGTCAAATAGATGGGATTTGAGAAGTGGAAAACTGGAGAGATCACCATACATCTATGTTTTCTGTGCACTCATTGGTCTTGAAGCGGATATTCTTTTTAGAATATTTGTATTTATTCCTGGTCAGACCTATAGACTCTTCTATGGTTTTACCCAAGAAATTCTGGAGATAATATGGGCTGCCGGTGCTCTTGTTACAACAATACAAGTAGGTATAGCTATTCTGATGACTGGTATTATTGGTCCTGTGTTGATAAGAATTCTTTCTTTGAAAGGATTGTTTCAAAATAAAAATTATTTTTAAGCGGTTCTCACTATCCAATGTGATATCTCTCGCGACTCATA
>DAOVAG010000186.1 GCA_030671165.1 Candidatus Bathyarchaeota archaeon
ATTTCTGTAAAGGGACATCCTTTAGCAGAACAATCAATGAGCTTCCTTAAAAAGGATGAATCTGAAGAGGAACCCCAGGAGGTAATCTCTGCAGCTTTGAAAGCTGAAGAAAAATTAAATCCTGAATGGTTTATAATGAATCTTAACGGTGAATTGATCTCAAATGATCAATTTAATTTTTCTAAATATACTAACTTAGCAAAGTTCGCAAAATACGAAATGGTGAAGATGCGAGAAGTTGTCCAGATACCGCCCCATGTGAGTCTTATGAGAAGACTGGAGATTGCTGACTATGAACCCGGAAGTGACCCTGGAAATTTACGATTCTATCCAAAAGGTAGATTAATCAAATCACTATTGGAGCAATTTGTGACTGAAAAAGTCATTGACTATGGGGGTATGGAAGTTGAAACCCCTATTATGTATGATCTTAAACATCCTAGCTTAGCAGATTACTTACATAGGTTCCCAGCAAGACAATACATTATCAAATCAGATGATAAAGACCTTTTCTTGAGGTTTTCTGCCTGTTTCGGTCAGTTTCTCATGACTCATGATGCTCAGTTTTCCTATAGACAGACTCCATACCGAATATATGAATTGACTCGATATAGTTTCAGCAGAGAAAAGAGTGGTGAATTAGTCGGTCTTAGACGATTGAGAGCTTTTACAATGCCTGATGTACATTCTATATGTGCTGATTTGGATCAAGCGTTAGAAGAATTAAATGTTAGATTTAAACTCTCTATGGACGTGTTAAGAGAAGGCCTTGACTTAAATAAGGAAAATTACGAGCTTGCAATTAGATTTACACAAAGCTTTTATCGAAAAAACACGCAATTTATCAAATCATTCGTCAAATCATTCGGTAAACCTGTATTGATCGAGATTTGGCCTAAGAGATTCTTCTACTTTACTTTGAAATGGGAGATTAATTTCATAGATAATTTAGATAAAGCCTCAGCCCTATCAACAGACCAGATAGATGTTGAAAATGCAGAAAGATATAATATAACGTATATAGACGAGAAAGGAGATAAACGAACACCCATTATTTTACATTGCAGTCCAAGCGGAGCAATTGAAAGATGTATCTATGTTTTATTAGAGAAAGCATATGCTGATCAAAAAAAGGGTAAATCATCTATGCTTCCACTTTGGTTATCCCCAACACAGGTAAGACTAATCCCGATTACTGATAAACATGTTCATGATTGTGAGAAACTTTTGACGAAGCTTACTGGAAATCAAATCAGAGTTGATATTGACGATAGAAAAATGACTGTGCAAAAGAGGATTAGAAGTGGAGAACGAGAATGGATTCCGTATATCATTTGTATTGGTGATCAGGAACTCAGTTCTGAAACCATACCTGTGAGAATTCGCGAATCGAGAAATATAAGACGCATGGCGTTACAAGAGTTAATTATAGAGATTAAAAGAAAAACTAAAGGACGACCATATAAACGTCTGTCGCTACCGACGAATCTATCAAAGAGACCTGTTTTTGTAGGTTAAATAAGCGCCGTAACGAGGTTCCTAATATAATGGGTAATGGGTTCTTAGTTTAAATTGTCATTTTTTTGTGAGGTAAATGCGTTTTATATGTATGTCTCTATCGCTTTGGTTTTGCTTTTGAACTTAATCTTTTGGGAGCGTTTTGTTGATTCTTTTTAATTCTGCCTTTTTTTGAGTTAATATCGCTTTTAACTCTTTTATCTCTTTGATAAGTTCATCTCTTCTAGCTAGGAGTACTTGAGGTTGAATCGTTTCTTCTCCTCGGGTTTCATATTTGGAGAAAGTTTCCTCCAAAATCTTACCCATGGGTTTAGATAATGAAGTGGTTTGGAAGGAGGTATTTGAATCGGTCTTACCGAGGACCTCTTTCCCTCTCTCTGTTAACCACCATCGTTCTGAAACGAAATAGATGTATCTTTCATCCTTTAATGCGTTTAACCGGCCTTTTATTACATTTAACTCTATTTGTGTAGGCAGATTACGCATGATATCTAAGGACGTCACTGAAGGAAAAAGCACACCGACCTCTATCTCTTTTTCACTTACAGATCTGACAATGGAGGATGCGTTATTAATTATTTCTAAGATTCTTACATCTAATTTATCTAACATACGTATCCAATTACTAGTTAAAAGCATACCTTTTTCTTAAAAGTTTCCGTTACAGAAATATTATATAGACCATTTTCATTAGTGCTTCCTTGAAATAACGAGATGTTCACTTCATCTACTAGATTATTACAGGTCAGAAACTTGCATCTATGAAGGAAATCCATGTTATTTTCTTCACTTATGCGATATAGAAAGGTCGTTTCATCCATCGGGCTAATGCAGTTGCCTCTAGAAGAACTTCTTCCGCTGCATGTCTTCCTTGGAGTTGAGCCATCTTTTGCGCTTCGATTAGAATTCGTTCTGCCATTTTTTTAATCTCTCCCGCTTCAGATTTTTTATCATTCCGCCTTTTTTTTGTCATTTTTCTTAAATATTTCTTCATTGATGGCGCCTCCAATTGTTTCTTCTTCTCTCTTGAAGGCTTTAATATTTAGAAAGAATCTTTTAAGCCAATTCAATTACTAATAAAACCGCTTTAGAAATACTCTTAGTATACAATTGTAACCAAAAGTATGGTCATCTATTTTTTGAACATATAAAGATAAAAAACACTAAATCAACTGTCACCAGTTTACCATTAAGGAATTGTCATATATTTAATGAAAAAAAGGAATAAGTTTGAAATAAAATTATAGATTCAAGTATCTTTTGAGCTCCCAATCACTTACCTGCAATTGATACTTCTTCCACTCCATCCTTTTTGCTTCAAGATACTTCTTAAGTGTAAACTCACCCAAGGTTTC
>DAOVAG010000101.1 GCA_030671165.1 Candidatus Bathyarchaeota archaeon
ACATTTACAACGCATGCCAAGATGTTCGTAGAACCCTGCTTTGCGCGCGCGCATTATAGCTATTTCTTTTAAGTTAATCCTTGAACCAAATCTTTTATTTTCAGTTAGCTAGCGCGTTTTGGCGCAATTAGTGTTACACCCTAAACTACCTAGGTAAAACCAGAACACGAGTGGGAAAACTATAAAAAAACTAAAATTTAATCCCAAACCCACACACAAACCAGTTAAATGCATACTTGAATGTGCTTCCAAAACAATTCCTGAAAACTCCAAACAAACATAGAATATGCTTAACTAAATTCCGATTATGAACACACAAGTATTTTCATCATCTCTCTTGGATGTCTTAGCATTCTTAGAGGACTTTGAAAGGACCCTGTCCCACACCCGCAATTGGAACAGTCCGCATTGTTTCCAAAACACCTTCTTCTGTTCCATGAAACATCAAAATGTAATACTTCATCGCCCCAGTGGCATGAATCTCTGTGGTCTGGGTATTCATACCATTTTATCATCGCTTTGCTCAAAAGAAAATCTTTTGGGTATAATTTCTTCACTCGTTTCAGTTCTCTTATTATAGTTTCTCTCTCTTTTCTTCTTATAACAAATGGAGAACTAATATTGGTTCCTCCTGCGCATATGTTACACACAACACCGTTGAAACCATTTTCTTTTGCAATTTTTACAACATCTTCAAGCTCTTTGTAATTTTCTCTCATGATTGTCATATTGATGACAACACGTTTGTCCCCTGAATAGTTCTTCATCACCTTTGAAAAAACATCTTTTCCTCTGATTGAATCGTTTGTTTTTCGAGAACCATCCAGTGAAACAAGTAATCTATGATTGAATTCTTCTGGTATCTTTATTGTTCCATTAATAATAACGTAAACATAAGGAAACACCTTGTCAGCGAGCAATAGAACATCAATCCTGAGCGCAGGCTCACCACCAACCAAAAGAATGCCCCGTATCCCTGACTTGTAGAGTTCATTGAACCTCTTTTCCCAAACATGTATGGATAGTTCTTGTGTTTGAAAATCGTCTTTGCCTTGAAAATGATAGCAATGTTTACACCTAAGATTACAGTTATCCGTCACATCAACTTCTGCAAAATATTTTACTCTAAATATGAACCTCTTTAGTTCAAGCCAAACAAAATAAAACAATAAGTGCGCATGTTTTTTCATGATAGAATTGTTACAAAGAAAACGTTAATTTAGAGTTTGGGGTTAAAATTTTAGTTTTTATAGTTTTCTCACTCGTGTTCTGGTTTTACCTAGGTAATTTAGGGTGGAACACTAATTGTGCCAAAACGAAGCTGGTGGAACTTTGTTTTAGCGTGCGCTTTGTCATTACTACTTTAGTTACTTATAGTAGACCAATATTGACTAAAAGGAACTTCTATTTCAAAGTCCCGATCAGAATCCCCCAAATGATAAGCATCACTTGTACATCTGCCTTTAATAACGTAGAACCGCCTTTTTTTTCTAATACTTCTTTTTTCATTGAATTCTACACTGCGAATGTTGATGTCAGGATATCTTGCACCACAGTGCTTACAACTGCAAAATTCTCTAGCTAAAACGTCAAATCTATTTGCCCTTTCAACCATATGCGATCACTATCTCTATTTTATTTTTGAAAATAAATTAAGATATAGCTAGCCAAGTTTTGTATCTAAAATTAGATATTTAACAATTTAGAAACATACTTTCTAATATCAATACTAGCTAGCTGTGCAATTATCTGATGAATATACAGTTTCCAGCCAAGCTAGCTTTTTTAGAGTGAAAACTAGGAACAAATTTATGAAGAAACTCGGCGCGCGCTAAAAGAAAAAATAGCTTAGTCCAAGATTTAAGAGTTAGCTAGTTACCTAGAGTTACATAATGAAGAGATTTATCCTGTCGAAACGATCCCTAACGATTGCAGTATTGGTAGTAGCTATCCTTGGTTCTATCGTGGCGTACTATATCACGCTAACCCTAAATTCTCCATGGAAAGAGGAATTGGAGCACGCAGCTGATTTCTTATTCGAACAATACAACGCTCAATTACGGCTTTGCAGTGAAGCGCCTAATGTGGCTCCGAATATCTATTGGTTGGCAAGTGATAACTTAATGGCATATCATGCCATCGAACCATATTATCCGGAGACTTCACGACAAATCTACCTAGAATTGGAAAGACGCGATGGGTTTCAGAGCGGCGTCTATGACCCCCTGTTCGGTCAAAGCATTCCTCTGCCCATTAAAGAAAAGATCACCTACATCATAGAGCAAGGGGACAACTACATCATTAAAACTGATATCCACAACGATACAGCCAACAATCCATTCTTCCCACATTGGGATGAGTACGCTAATCTCCTGATCTGTAGTGCCCTCTCTCATTATTGGGAAGGAAACGTGACAGAGGCCATGAGTTTATTTAATAAAACCGTAGATATGTGGGATGGTAAAGGATTATTCGATAGGGCGATTGAAGAAGCAGCACCTAACCTTCGTGGTCTTTATGAAACCTATAAGCTTGCTCTCTTATTATATGCTTCAAGAATCTTTGATCAACCATTACCTTTTCAGACAGAGCTTGAGAATACACTATGGTCTATGCAAAGGGAAAGCGATGGAGGAATAATAACCCACTATAATAACTCCCATGTTCCTATGGGTGATGCTAACACGGAAACCACATCACTCATACTGATAGCATTCAATTACACACCAGATTGAGTTAGCCAACTCACTTATGCATCATTTTTGATTAAAAAATCGATGATTATGACTAACTAGCTGTCTGCGTATGGATTTTTAGGGCAAAAAGATTCCCATTGAGGGAAAAACACGCACATAGAATTGTCTAGCTAGCGTTATAAGAGACAAAGGTTATTTTAGTAAAATACATAGTATTATTTTGGAAGTTAGATTATGTCGGAAAAAAAGAGTCATATTTTGCCTCGCATAGGATTTGTACAGAAGCAATTGAATCCGCCTCGAGATGTTAATGTTATAGTCGTTGTTTCGGATACGTTTCGACGTGACCATCTTGGATGTTATGGGAACCGTGCTAAGACGCCTAATCTAAACAAGTTTGCGAAAGAAGCTGCAGTTTTTGAAGAAGCATATACGGCTTCATTTCCAACAATTCCTAATCGTACAGATCATTTTACGGGTCGTTATACTTTTCCTTGGCGTCCCTGGTCGCCTCTTCCAACAGACGAATTGGTTTTAGCTGAAGCCGTAGGATTTAATGATGTTATTTCTATGCTTATTGCTGACAACCATCATCTCTTCGAAGAAGATTATAACTTCAATCGAAGGTTTTCAGGGTGGTACTGGAATCGTGGACAGGAGGGAGATAATTTTATCACTGATGCAGACATCCCCATCGTCTATCCATGTTCAAAAGAAAAAATCTCTCAGATGGGAGGTATACAAGGCTTCCTCCATGCTCCGAGGTATGAAAATATTTGTCGTAACAGATATCATCGTCGAGTTGAGACTGATTGGTTTGCTCCTGGAACCCTTTCCAAGGCGATGGATTGGCTTGATCACAACTATACCCATAAAAGCTCTCTTCTTTGGGTAGACCTCTTTGATTGTCATGAGCCTTTTGATCCTCCTCAATACTATATTGACATGTACGATCCTGATTATGACCTTGAAGAGGACTGCGATTATCCAATAAGAACGAGTGAAAGTCTTGGAGTATACTCTGAACGGGAAATACAGCACATACGGGCACGATACAAGGGAGAGGTAACCATGGTGGATAAGTGGTTTGGGAGGCTAATGGAAAAAGTTGATGATTTGGGTTTGAGAGAAAAAACGATGGTTATGTTTACAACTGATCATGGATGGCATTTTGGGTATCCTGGGGATTGGACGGGAACACAGTTTGGTAAGGAGATCTCGCCTGAAGGCTTAACAAAACCCATCATCAACATACCCCTCCTCATTAGAATGCCAGATGGAACAGGCGCAGGAAAAAGGATTAAAGGTATTGCGCAGCCAGCTGACACCATGCCAACCATCTTAGACTTTTTGGGAATTACACGACCCCAGTCCATTCGTAAAATCGCGATAGACTTGTTTGATTGGGATGTCACTAAAGGAAGAATGGGCGAACAACTCGCAGTTAAACCATTTCATGGCAAATCGTTGATCCAATCGATTACAGGTGAAGCGGACAACAAAAGAGAATTTGCTTTATCTGGAAGCCATAATAGATGCGTTCAGCTGACCAACTCAGAGTGGGGTTATAACTGTGTAATGAAAGACAAAAGATGGATCAAAGCAGCACTCTGGAATTTTCGAAAAGACCCAACCCAACAAAACAACCTCATAA
>DAOVAG010000087.1 GCA_030671165.1 Candidatus Bathyarchaeota archaeon
GCTTTATCGAAATTATTATTTTTTAGTAGAACTGTTGCTGCAGGCAAATATAAGAAATCACCCGAGGAATCCAATTGAAAGATTTGACCAACCCAAAGGATCTCATCATTATGTTTATAGTGCAACCAAAAAGTCTGTGGATGCGATCCATCCTCGTTTGTAAAGGTAAAGACTGGAGTATCATTATCTTTTAGAAAAGGATTAGCCGGTCGAGATGTAGGTCTCTGATAAAGATAATAAACTTCACCGTTTAAAACTGCAGGACGATTAATCTCATAACCTTCATAGCCTGTAGCGCCGGTGCTAAGTCGCTTAATATCGTTCTTTTCCCAATTACTAACCCAGTAAGGTTCAGAATCTGCTTTTATACTAATCATTGAAATGGGGATATTGGCTAATAGAATAAGTAATAAAAGTCGGCATTGGAATCTTGATTTCAATATCTAAGCACTCATTTAGTCTGATAAAATCATTATACAGTATAACCTAATCGATTTATAAATGATAAAACTTGAGGATGACATTGGTTAGACAAATATTAAGCGCCATCATTATCCACTTCTCAGCTTATATGGATGAATTTTATGTATATTTCTCTATAACTCTCAATACTAAGTTCTCTGTTATGTCCAATACTACGCTTGGACTGAAATAGTAATGGAACACATTGAATACTGTCCTGAAACTGTTTCCAAAAAGATCGAGTCGTAAACTATATTGTCCTTGAATTCTATTTGGAAAGTCACTTCAGGAGATGATTCTAATTCATAGGTAGTTGTTGTAATTATGCAATCTTCCAAGGTTCCTATTCTTTCATATTTTGTTCAAGTATCACGATTTTGTTTATTACAAAGTGTGCAATCAACTAATCTATTTTTACTACAAGTACTACTAATAAAGAGCTTCAATTGAGAGAAAAAAGATTTGGTAATAAAAATGTGTTGAAATGAATAAAAAATCAAAGATTCATATAATACCTACACATTCTATACCGTAGCATAATATCTAAACTGTCAAAAAATGATCTATTTTACATTTTTTACCGTCTTCCATCTGCTACACGATGTTCTTAAACGGGGAAATGTTATCTAATTTCATAAACTGAAAAGGAGGGTCTAAATGTTAGATGATAAACCAACATTCATTAGTATACGTATAGGTACGAGAAAGAAACTCAAAGCACTTGGTAGAACTAGTAAAGAGTCCTATGATGAGATTATAACCCGAATACTGATTAAACTTGAAAAAAAATGAGTCGATTTGGGAGGAAGCTCCAGATTCTATTTTCACGTTTATCATTACAATACGTATCTACCGTCCAACCTTAATGGTTATAAAGTGGGTACCCATTCGTATCATGCGTTTATTTGTCTATTCCACCTTGATAGTGGGTTGTTAGATGTACACTGTTTATTTAAAATACGATTAGTTATGCCACTTCCTGAATTTTAGAAACGGTTTTGGGTTCACCACTGTAAAAACATGATTATTTTTTCAGTCTTATCAGCGTTTAAATATGAATAATTATTAAAATTGGGCTCTTTGAATTAAATCGTTAAACAAGAAAACTCCTTTCAGTTTTCAAGTTGTTTATTATTCATAAATCTTCTTAATTCCGATTGCTTTGCCTGTAGCCTTAGCTTTCTATTTTTTCTTTTAGTTTCTTCAATTTTGTCATGTTTAATCTTCCAGAAATTATGATAAGAAAAGAAGTGAGTAACTTTATGGTGGGGTGAGTGGGATTTGAATCTGTATCACGCTGGAGATATCAACTGTTAACTTCCGCAACTCCCCTTTTTTTTATTCATATCAAAAAGAGAACTAATATTGATGGCTTCTGAAATGGTTTTCTTAGATAACAAACTTTGAAAAGCATTCGTATAGCCTTCGGGTTATCAAAATTAGGGTCATAATTATCCTTGTTAATGTTAAAAAAATGGATGGCATTCTCTTGACATGTCGATGGTCTCCTCCGAACTACCAAGGTATATGTTCGAGAATACCTCTTCCATCTCTTTTTTGGAATTCGTCGAATCTGAGTTATTAATTCTTTATTCCCTAAATACTCCCTCTATTTCTCTTTGAATAACTGGTGACTTTTCAATGGTTTAAAGATGCTGAAGTCGAACAGATGATTGAAACTTCTGTGAATCTTAAAGAGTTTTTCCGCTTTTATGGGTATCATCCACCCGCTACGGGGGGAAAGATTGCTATCCTATCCCCGTCTGAAAGTGCGTAACCGTGATTTTGCGCTCTTCCATTAACCATTACGATCTTTATATCTTCAATGGATATGTTCAGTCGATCATAGATATGTTGCAGCGTCACGCCTTTCTTTAGGCTGACTTTTAAGGATTCACTCTTATTCGACTTTGGGTAATACTTCCTCAAGGTTGCGTAGAGTCGTACTTCAACGTTTATCACAGGTTTCCTATCCTCCCGTCTTATCGAAGTGCCATTTGTAGAGTAATTGCATATCATTGGGGAATAACCCTAGGCGATCTCCGTCATTCACAATTCGTGTCTGTATAGAATACTTACCATTTAGGAAAATTATGCTACCTACGTCCTTCATTGGTATTCCAATCCGCTCGATGATTTCTACTATTCTGTCACAATTTCTAGCTGTGACGAGGACAATCGACTCACCTTTATGATCTTGATCTTTTGAGAATCGACGTAGCTTACCGTAGAGGTGTACCTCTATCAATGCTTCTCAAACCTCTATCAAATTCTCTGAAATAAAAAAAGGAGGGATTTTAGGTTCTGCATTAATTTTAATTCATTTCTTCTTTGCGTGGACCTTGTCCAACTCCATGTCAGTGACGTCGAAGACGACATTATGAGGAGGAAGCTTCTCATATTTCATAAACTCGGGAAGTCTATCGTGAGCCTGGTTTAAGCCAGCTGCTTCATTGAAAGTCCGCTCCATATTTATGATCTCCCTACCAATCCTAACGATGTCGTCAGTTGTCCAATTAATGTCGAGGACACCGTTGCAGCTCTCAATAAGGCCTTCTAACCCCTCGGGAATATCGAGGATGGCAAAAGTGACGAAGAGACAGTAGCCGGTAGAATCGATGAAAGCGGTTGTATCGAGGAATGCTCTCGCCAATTCGGCTTTGTTGACGTCGAATGGATCTACTTTACCTCCTACGCTCAAGATTTCTGGAGCTATTGTGTAACCTGCGGTGTGGTCGGCTCCCATTGTGGATGTGGCATATACTATACCTATACCCTTTACCGCTCTTGGTTCGTAAGCAGGCATGTTCTGTCCCTTAACACCTGGTACACGGACTACACCGAAGACCTTACCTGTAGTCGCGGCGCCACAGCCAAGAATTCGACCCAGACTCGTTTCTTTCCAGATCTCGTGCATCAGTTCGATGGCGCGGTTTCCGTCTCCGAACTCTGCCAGCCCTGCTTCCATGGCTACAGCGATTGCTCCACCCATATCAATGGTATCTAAGCCGTAGTCATTGCTGAGTCTCACAAGCTCTGCGATTGTATCTAGATCATCAATGCCACAGTTTGCGCCGAAAGCCCAGTCTGACTCGTACTCGATACATGAGACGTGCTCAGTCCCGTTAGGTTTAGGATAGACATTGGAGCATTGTATTATGCAACCTGGGTGACACGGGTGGCCTGTTAGACCAGCTCCTCCTCGTGTCTTGCAGATTTCTCTGATAGCCTCACCTGAGATTGCAGCTGCGCCCTCAAACCGTCCTTCACGAAAGTTTCGAGTGGGTAAACCGCCTGCCTCATTCATGACGTTTATGAGTGCTGCTGTGCCATAGCTGTTAAGGGTTCCACCTGGTTTGGTGACGTCGTGAGTCAGAAGGGCTTTCTTTAGCTTGGTGCACCCTTTATCGAAGAGTGCTTTATCAGCGATCTTGACTCCTGGAGCTCCTTCATCGTCAACGATTATAAATTTTAAGCCCTTACTCCCGAGCACGGCGCCTAGACCTCCGCGACCTGCATACCTACTGGGTCGTCTGTCGATGTCTTCGAAGCAGACACCAGCATTCGTCATCAACCGTTCACCAGCAATCCCGATTGCTGAGATGCCTATCTTTCTATTGAACTTCTTGAAGAGAGAGGGATAAGCTTCGTAAAGTCCTTTTCCTACCCATTCGTTTGCAGATTGAAGATCGACACAGTTGTGACTTATCTTTAGGAGCCAGAACCGATCTTTCTTTTCAGGTTGTCCTTCGACTATGATCGCTTTAACTCTCAATCTAGCGAGCTTCTGACTGAAGGGCGTGCCAGCGTTAGCCTCTTTAATTCCCAAAGTTAAAGGAGATTTAGCACCCACCGAGATGCGCCCTGAGCTTGGTGCGGATGTTCCTGTTACGATGCCGGGTGCAAAGATCACTTTGTTGTTGGGTCCTAAGGGGTGACATTGCGGGTCAACTTCATCACATATAATACTATCCGTCAGCCATCTACCACTAAATAACTTGTACTTCTCAGGAACTTTCTCAAATTTAGATGTTAGATCCGTCATGTCTACACGTATTATTTTCATTCTTTCACCTTTCTAATTATACATAGTACTTAGTATCTAATCTATACTTATTTTATTTAATATTTAAGAGACTAATTTACATACAGCTACAATTCGAAATATTTAGAAAACACTGTAGTTTGCCGTGTAGGTTATGTCCAGAAAAGAATACAGAAGCCTTACACTTCCAGAAGGCCTATA
>DAOVAG010000059.1 GCA_030671165.1 Candidatus Bathyarchaeota archaeon
GCATAAATTTGTGAATCTGTGAAATGGCGCATTGTAATTGCATCTAGTGGACATTCAGCACCACAAGTACCACACCCTGCACATGCTGCCTCAATAGTTTCTGCGGTGTTCATATCCTTATTAATGACGATTGCGTTGTAGGGACAGACTTTTACACATAATCCACAGATGTTACATTTTTCAGGATTTACACTTGAGGTGATGGCTTCAACTGTAACCTTTCCCTTAGCCATCAGAATACCCGCACGAGCCGCTGCAGCGCTTGCTTGAGTCACACTATCCTTTATGTCTTTTGGAGATTCACAGCAACCAGCAAGGAAAACACCTCCAGTTGGTGCGTCTACAGGTTTCAATTTAGGATGGGATTCCATAAAAAATCCATCTGCAGTTCTAGATAGGGTGAGAAGACGCTGGACTTTGTCGCTATCTTGTCTGGGTTCAATGCCGATGGATAGAACCACCATTCCAACATCTACTTCGTACAATTCTTTACGCAGTGTATCTTCTCCGATTAAGCGTAGATTTTTTGTGTCTGGATTCTCAATAATTTCTGCAGGTAATCCACGAATAAATTTCACTCCTTCTTTTTTTGCTCTTAGATATAAATCCTCGAAACCTTTTCCGAAGGCTCTTATATCTATATAGAACACATAGATTTGAGTATCAGGCCAATGTTCTTTAATGATTAGAGTATCCTTTATTGTATTCATGCAGCATACATTGCTACAATATGAGTGCCCCTTCTCCTCAGAACGAGAACCTACACATTGAATAAAAGCGACCGTGGATGGACTCTTTAAATTACTTGGACGGATCAGATGCCCTCCAGTTGGACCACCTGCGTTTATCAAACGTTCAAACTCTAATGAAGTAATTACATCTTGAAACTTACCATATTTGTATCTTTTAATAGATGTAGGATCACATACACTTGCACCGGTCGCAGTAATAATTGTGCCAATATCCAATTCCACAGTTTCAGGTTTCATCTCAAAATCTATTGCACGTTTATCACATGCTTCATAACATTTAGAACATGCAAGTATTTCAGACGTAAGGCAAAGATCTCGATCTATCATAAAAATAGAGGGGACAGCTTGAGGAAACGGTTTATAAATTGCATGTCTCATTGAGAGTCCTACATCGAACTTATCTGGAACCATCACTGGACAAACTTTTGTACAATCATCACAGCTCGTACACTCTTTAGTTACATATCTGGGTTTCTTTAAGACTTTAACTTTGAAATTTCCAATGTATCCTTTGACTTCAGTAACCTCACTGTTTACTAGTAAGTCAATGTTTGGATGTCTCCCAATTTCGGACATTTTAGGAGCTAGGATACATATGGAACAGTCCATTGTTGGGAAGGTCTTGTCAATTTGAGCCATCGTTCCTCCAATGCTTGGTTCCTTCTCGACAAGGTATACTTTATAACCAGTATCGGCTAAATCTAGTGCTGCTTGGATACCTGCAACACCACCTCCGAGCACTAAAGCTTTCTTAAAAACTGGAACTTCGATTTCTTCTTGGGGTTCGAGTAATGCTGCTTTTGCAACACTCATTTTCACTAGATCTTTAGCTTTTTCTGTTGCTTCTTCTTTTTCATGTAAATGAACCCAACTGCAATGTTCTCTAATGTTAGCCATCTCAAAAAGGTACTTATTCAAACCAGCTTCTTCACAGATTTTCCTAAATGTTGGTTCATGAAGGCGCGGTGAACAAGAAGCCACCACAACTCGATTCAGTTTTTGTTCTATGATGTCTGTCCTGATCATTTCTAGACCTGGATCAGAACAGACATATCTATAATCCTTCGAAAGCGCGACATGGGGTAGAGAAGATGCAAACTCCGCCACCTCTTCGCATTTAACAGAACCAGCTATGTTTAACCCACAGTGACACACATAAACGCCAATTCTAAGATCATTACTTTGTACCGTGGATTGTTGTATCTCCTCTTTGCTATCAATACTTGTATATGTCACACTATTCACATCGTAATATTCACTGTTTCTAAAGTAAAATAGATAACAAATATATATATAATTAAAAAAAAATATTGGGTCACATTGTAATTATATCGCATGAATGTTTAGTCTCTGTGGAGATTTATGAAATGCCAATCATAAAGATGGAAGCGATAAAGACGTCTATTGAACTTCTTGAAGAACTATTAGATGTTGAGAAATTGGAACACTGCAACGAATGCGGCATTTGTACTTCTACTTGCCCAATTGTGAAAGTGATTCCAGACGATTACAATCCAAGAATTCTTCTTCAAGATATCTTTCATAATGTGAACGAGGCACTAAAAGAAGTTGAGCCCTGGTTATGTGCTTGGTGCAATAGATGTGTTGAACAATGCCCTCAAAAGATAGATTTACCGCAAATATTTTTTGTTGCCAGGAATCTCGCAGCTGAACATGGATATTTATCTAAGTATAAGGAAGCTTTGAAGATTATTGGGAAAGAGATTCCTCTTGCAGGAATTTGTGGATTAGTCTGCTTTGAAAAAGTTAATAAACAATCATCTTTCACCATTTTCAAAAATTTTGTTACCCAAGAACTGAAAAAAAAGATAAAGACAGTAAAACCAATATTGTCAAGACATTTTGAGAAAGTAGCTATAATTGGTTCAGGACCCGCTGGAATGACAGCAGCCTATGAATTAATAAAAATGGGATATCAAGTAACGATTTTTGAATCTCACCCTAAACCTGGTGGTATGTTTAGAGAAGGTATTCCTGAATATCGTTTACCTAGAGACGTGGTTACCACGGAGATTGAATATATTACAAAATTAGGCGTGGAGATTAAAACGAATACTGTTCTAGGTAAAGATGTAACACTCGATGAGCTCAAATCAGATTACAATGCAATATTCATTGCTACTGGAGCTCAAAGAAGTCAAAAACTTAACATTGAAGGGGAATGGCTGAAAGGAGTCACATATGCAATTGACCTTTTGAGAAAGATGAATACTGGAAAAAAGGTGAATATAGGTAAGAGAATCGCCATTATTGGTGGAGGTAATGTAGCAATTGATGCTGCTCGAACTCTTATCCGTCTTAAACCTGACGCTGTCAACGTTTTATATAGGCGATCAAGAGAAGAGATGCCTGCAAACCCTTGGGAAGTTCAACAAGCGGAAAAAGAAGGGATTATGTTTCATTTCTTAGTAGCCCCCAAAAAGATTGTAGGCGATTTTACAGGTCTTAAGGCTGTAGAATGTATACGTATGAAATTAGGTGAACTTGACGAGAAAGGTAGAAAGCAACCAATACCCATTGAAGGATCCGAGTTTCTAATGGAATTAGACACGGTAATATTAGCTATTGGTGAATTTCCAGATCTTTACTTCTTACATGATGGAATCGGTATTACCTCAAGAAATACACTAAAAGTGAACCAGATTACTCTTGAAACCAGTTCAGAAGGTATCTTCGCAGGTGGAGATGTTGTATCAGGACCAGCTACAGTTATCGAAGCAATAGTTGCTGGAAAGAAGGGTGCTTTCTCTATCCATAACTATCTCGAAAGTAAAAGGTTACCAAAGAAGGACTAGCAAAAACAAGAATTAAAGCACGTTTCACCAAACCTTTACTCAACACCCTGATCATATGTTAAGGTTAAAGAAGAATTAATCTTTCATTATTTATTAATAAAATATTAAAAAAAAACAATTCATCTACCAGAACAAATCTAATCCATTAAAAATAGCAAATATTGATGTAACATGCTATACTTACACACTCTATATTTTTCAAAAAGATTAATAAACTAGATATTCCGAAAGTGTGCATATTTATTTAAAAGCATCAGTCTTAACGACAATCCATATGTAATTCGCTCTTTTTGACTATTCTAATTACTCTTTCGACGCCTACTTTCAATAAGGTTTGGCACTTTTTTCCATGATTTGGCAGCTAATTCTTTTGATGCTGCTTTATAAGATACAAAATTTTCAAGAAGTGTAATCCATGTTGCGGATATTATAGGCTCATGTAATATTCGATTAATAGTGACATTAATGGCATTTTTCGGACATACATTTTGGCAAGCTTTGCAGAAAACGCAATTATTCTGATTGAGTGTAATTTTTCCATCTTTAGTGCTATTTATTGCTCTACTGGGACATATGTCCATGCATACTTGGCAGTTTGGAGGACATTTATTTGTATCAACCGTTGCTGATCCCTCAAAAATTTTATTAACACTAATCGCTCCATGGGGACACGCAAATTCACAACCTTTACAATAAATACAGAGGGCTGTATTTAATTTAACATCCGCAATTTTTTTCCAATGTAAAATGTTGGATTTTGTTGAAGAGAGCACTTGAATGTCTTCTTTTTGAACTGTCACCTCTATCGCATTTCTTGGACAGCTCTCCATGCAATTTAGTTCACAATTTGTTTTACAGATCTCTTGATCGATACTAATGTTCTTGATTAACCGTGGAATCGATTCATTTTGTATGCACATAGCGATTTTTTCATTTTTTTGTTTGTTTACATTTATTCTTTTTTCGTATACCCAAGCTTCTAAAGCATTCAAAGGACAGAAAACGGTGCAAATACCACACATTATACATGAATCCGTATCTATCTTTAGAGAAGGAAAGCGAAGCAGTCTGCCGTTTTCTATTGAAGCCGGGTCAATAGTTATTGATTTTTTGGGACAAACCTCAGCACATATACCGCACCCATTACATAAATCGCGATTAAGGATAATAAGGTCTCGTCTACCTAAAGTCTTCCTTTCGAGACGTAATTCCTTTTTTCTTTCCTTTTTTATTATATTCCCGGTCATCATAGTTTATTCATCTTTTCACGGTCTAAAAATACCTTGATGGTTTTTCTATCAACTATTTTAAATATAAAAAGCTTTTTCCACCTTTTTTCTTTGATAATAATGAAAGTTTTTGTATACACATCAAGTTGTATGGGTTAAATATTAATAACATATTTAATATTAAGCATGGAACGGCTTATTATTAGTAATTAGATTAGCCGGAATGGAGCGAAAATGTCAGGTTACAATTATAAAATTTTGATTGTGGATTTGACTGATCAAAAAACAAAGGTTGAAGAGCTTTCTAAGTCATTTTGTAAAAAGTTTTTAGGAGGAAATGGTTTTGGCATAAAATTACTTTATGATCACGTCAAATCGGGAATCGATCCTCTGAGCCCTGATAATGTAGTTGTCTTTGCTGTAGGACCATTTCTTGGAACTTCAATTCCGACCAGTGGGAAATATATAGTCTACTCGAAGTCTCCTTTAACTGGTTTTCAAGGCGAATCTGTATCCTCAAGCTTCTGGGGACATTCCCTAAAAATGGCGGGATATGATTGCCTTATTATCAAGGGAAGGGCAAAGAGACAATCCTACCTTTTCATTGATGATGATATCATTGAATTTCGGAGTGCAAGAGAACTGTGGGGAAAGGACTGCATAGAGACAGAAAGACTCATCCGAGAGAAGATAGGGGATGATAACGTCCACGTTGTTACGATTGGACCGGCTGGTGAGAATCTCGTTCGATTTGCATGTATTTATAATGATGGTCGATTTGCCGGAAGAACTGGGATAGGCGCAGTCTTGGGATCGAAGCAGATAAAAGCAGTAGCTGTTCGTGGATCAAACACTATAACAGTGGATAAACCTGACGAGTTGTTAGATTTATGCGTTGATTTAATTGAAAGATGTCGTAATAGTCCAACTACACTAACATACAGAACTGTTGGAACCACTGGTAAATTTGACCAATTCTATAAAGCTGGTATAGTGCCTGTAAATAATTTTCAGAGAAGTACTTTTGAAGGAACAGAACTCGTAAGTGAAGATATTAGGAATATTTCAGCGGAATTTATGATGGAACATTATTTGAACAAGCCCATGGGTTGTCTAGGATGTGCTATTGCTTGTGATCACATTCACTTCATCAGAGATGGAATTTATAAGAATACTGTTGTTGGAGTTGATTATGAAACTATTTATGCACTTGGGTCAAATTGTGGGGTTAAATATTTCCCTGCGATTGCCAAAGCCAATGAGCTT
>DAOVAG010000015.1 GCA_030671165.1 Candidatus Bathyarchaeota archaeon
ATAGCTTTCTTTAACTCGTCTCCCAGATTAGACAGGTATCTCATCTCTTATTGTATATTTGACTAAAATCTCATCAAAAATAACTTCCGCTGTTGAGTTTACCTTTATATGAAATTTTTCTTGAAAACTTAAGTTTCTTATGCTTACATAGTAATAGCCACCATCTAAGAATGCAGAAACATTTTGTAAATAATCAGAATTACCTGCAAAATAAGTATAATTCTTATCAAATATAATATTTCCATCAACTAAAATCCATAAACCATAAGTAGATAGATTACATTTGATTAATATCTGGTCTATAACACCAAAACCTTTCTGATTTACAATATCTAAGTCTCCATTGACCGTTTGATTATCTCTTATCTTGACTTTTGATGTAAAGACATTCTTGGTCTTTATACTATAATCATCTAATTTCCCATCAATGATAGCACAAATCATATCTCTCTGTTTATTTGAAAGAGTATGATAATATTGTTGTATCTTTTCTAATGCTGATTTGGTATTATCTGAGATTTGAGTTGTTATTAATGCCCATCTTTTACTGTAAGCATCCCTAATTTGAGATTGAAGGTCAGAGAGAGTGTTTAAACCTTGTTGGAATTGTAGAAACTTATCTTCCCATACAGCATTCATTTTAGTAAGTCTTGCTCCGAAACTGACAAGTTCTTGCTTTTGAGAATCAAGTTCCTCAGTTCTGAGAGTTTCTATTGAAGTCTTGGCTTCATTCCGTAATAGCTTTAACCCCTCAACGAAGTTATCTTCAAGTTCTTCTATTTGTTTATCCTTTTCGACAGTCATTTAATTAAATATACCTATTTTTGCTTATTAATTTTTAGGGGATAGCATTAATTTTATCTATTTCAGCTTGTATAACAGCTTTTTGAGCATCTAATCTGTTTATTTGGTCGTTATAGGTATCTAATTGTTGTTGTTTCTCTTGGGGAAATGTAAAGGTCTTTTTCTCTCCCTCTACGATAATTGTCTTTTCGAAGCTCTCCCCAATCTGTTGATAGTCTTCAACTACTTTAAACCCTAATGTTTGAGCAGAAGTTCGAATTACACTTTCTTCATTCATTCTTTTTTTCACCTCTTTTTATTTAATAAATTCTTGTCTACTTCCTAAAGTATTGATTTCAATATGAACATCAAATTCTAAGAAAAATGCATCATTTGTATAATTATCGTTTGCGTGAGATGAGTTTCTGAATAATCTACACACTAACATACTCGAAAGATTATATCCCGTTCCCGTAATTGTAGGAAATGGAGCTACTAAATGCTCTCTATCTGTTGAGTTAGTAGCGTCATCAATATAAATGATTGTAGTTGCTCCAAAAACTCCGTTAATATCTTGCCAAGTATATTCAAGACCCCATCTAACTGTTCCAGCAGCAGCATCAGAAGGAGTCCAATGAACATGGCACTCAATATCAGTTCCTTCTTTATAAGTATGTGGAATCTGAACTGTAAAGAATACTTCTTCTTCGTTTATTGCTAATGCTTGGTCGGAAAATGTGTAAGAATAAACGCCATTCATAAATGCTGTAAAACTTGGGTCTTTAATTCCCGCTAATTTAACAGAAAGAGCATTTACTCTGACATCATCCCAAACAGTCTCAACAAGTTCGAGAGTCTTAGCTGTGCCACAATCAACTAAGAAATCTGATGGGTTTTGTAAATCTGTGGTTAATACGAAATTTGTGCCATTATATATGAGAGAAGTATCTAAACTTGCTCCAAGATATAGATTTAAACTATCACTCTTAATTACAAAATGCCCCGCTGTAAGAGCTAATTGATTATTTACTGACCAATCTAATACTGGGTCGTTAGCTCCCGCATTAAAAATCATTAGATTAGGTTGTAATTGCATCTCAATCGCATTGGCAAAATAGAAATCTATCGTAGTGAGAGAATCTAAAGTGCCAATACCAAAGAAAGCACTCGCCATTTCACCTATTCTAAGTTCAGTCACCCCAATTCCAGCGTTATATCTCCAAGTAGCTAATCGAGCAATCGTGCCAAAGCAACTATTTTCAAGTGTTGCATAATCTACTGTGGATTCAGCATTAGTAGTAAGTATTGATGCTAATGTTTGTGTTCCAGAAGGTCTTACTCCCAATACCGCCCCAACATTTGGATTTGCAGCGTTTTGTGGTTTAATAGTAAGAATATCAATAGCATTAAAAACGGTTGACCCCGAAAGTGCCATATATCCGTTAATCATTAAACCGCTATTCGGAGCTGTAATAATTTGTAGCGGGAAATCAACAACTTGGTTGTTCTCAATGGTCATTATATTTACACCATCAATTCTAAAATCCATAGACCGCAGAGCAGAGCTATATGGTGTTTGGTTATCAAATACCATTGTTTTTCCTGAGTTTTCTACACCCGACGACCTCTGTAATACCCAACCATATTCAGGATTATTGAACCCACCAAAAGCGGATATGAACTGATATGTAGCAATACCATTAAAACTTCTTATAGCAAAGTCATTCGACTGTGTCGGACTTGCCCAATATACATTCCCAAGTTCAATAAGGAATAAATTTTTAGTATCTTGAAAACAGCCATCCATTCCAAACTCCACTGTGCCATCTTGGTCTCCTCCCGCTAAAGAACCACAACCCATATCAAATCTATAATTCTTGGCTTCTCCCGCATTTTGCCCAGTCGGAAATTCAATAGCATTACCGTTATTATTGTCGAGTTGTATCTGATGAGCTGCGAACACGCTTGGTGAAGGGGAGTTAGCATAATTATATGTTCCTGCTCCAATATGCCCATCAACAGCTACAATATCATCAAAGAAAGTATTAAGAATATCTCCCGTTGCTATCTCTGAAAAATAATTATTAGCAAAACCCGTAATAGAAATTTGATTTGAAGACGAATTTATTGTTCCCGTTCCCGATGTTGTATCCAAATAATAAATATAACCCGTTCCCGCTTTACCCGTAAGAGTAATACTATTAGCCATAATATTTCTCTCGACTATATCTCCACTTCCTTTATACCAATAAGTTGTTCCCGAATAAGATGCGTGAGTCATATTAAGTCTTGTAGTTGTATTCCCCGCAATCCAAAAAACTGAACCGTAGTCGGAAGAATCGTTAATAAAAATAACATCATCGTCAGAATCTCCAATATCTATTCTCCAATCGCAAGATGCCATTCCCAATTCTCCACCATTTAGCTTTATTATCTCATGTGTGTTTGCTCCTACTTTATTACCACCGAAAGTATAATATGCTACACACGCTTGAAGAATTAGAGTGCCATCATCAATATCCAAAGCTGTTGCTTTAGCCCCCGTATTAGCAGTTTGTATTAACATAAATGTCGTTATAAGTGCGTGTCTTCCATTATGTTGTTTAATTACAGTCGTTTCCGTATCTGCCAAAACAGGCACATTAAAAGCAACATTTTGAACTACACTATCAGAACTGAGATTATCAAATTCAATCATAGGGTTAGCTCCCGTATACCAAAGAACTGTATCGGTTGCTCCTCCTGTTCCCCTAATGCTTGTATATTCTGGTAATTGAATAGTGTCTCCTACTGCATAAAAACCGGGAGATACTTGAATTACATAACGCTTAATTATTGAACTGTCGGTGATGCTATCTGCCGCTGTTTTAATATCGGTAAAATCTCCACCACTCTTAGCAACAGTAATTATTTGTGCGAGGTCTTGATGCTCTCCAGCCACATAGTTAAGTAATGAATCATGGTCAATAGCTCCTACAAGAAGATGTTCCAAAGCATTATAATTTAATAATAGGTTATGGTCAATATTAGTTTGGTCGACATCTAATTGTAGTGTTTCGTTAGCAGCGGGATTTAAAATAGTTTTTACTAATTTAGTAGAACCCATAACTAACTCATCATCCAGCCACCCCTCAGTAGTGTCGGTTGCTGAGATTTTAACAGTAGAAATGGGTAGAGCGGCAATCTGAGCAGATAAATCGCTTATTGCTTTGATTATTTCAATATCTACATTTTCATTTAGCATTAAATTCTTTAGATAATCACTCACGGGGTATCTCATCCTTTATTATGTATTTTACTAACAAATGATTGAACACGACAGATGTATCCGAATAAACATATATTCTAAAGTTTTTTTTGAAGTTAAGCGTTCTTATGCTCAGATAATACACCCCGTTATCCAAGAAACCAGAGATATTCTCAAGATATTTTGAATGTTCAAAAAAGTAGCTATAATCCTTATCAAACATTACATTATCATCTACCATTACAAATATATGGAAATCGTTAGTTTGAGCTTCGCAGAGAATCTGATTGATTAAACCCATCCCACCCGCACTTGCTAAAGTCGTTCTATCTGTAACTGTTTCATTATCTCTCATTCGCACTTTTGAAGTATAGACATCTTTCGTGTCTATTGTAATTTCGCTCATCTTTTTTTCTACTAACTGATTGATAAGCTCTACTTCTCCTTTAGTAAGCTTAGGAGAATATACAATAGGTTTGTTCTCAATCTCATTCATGCGGTCTCTCATTAACCGCAATCCTCTGGTGAAAACATCGTTTAGATTATCTATTTTCTCATTTAGGAGATTAATCTCTTTAGTGTCGCCTTGAATCTTCTCAACTTTCCCGTTCTTATCTTTCTGAGATAGTATATTGAGTAGAGTGAGAACTTTATCTGCTTCCATACATAAGAGTATGTAGATTAACTATATAAAATTAAAGAAAAAAAAAAGATATTTAAATTTTTTAAGGTGTATATAATTTACCAGAAAAACTACCGCCAATCTCTTCTCCGTTAACTTGAACTACTCCTAAATAAGCGTCTAAAGCATATAGGAAGAAATAAAGTGGCACACTTCCATCAGAATTGTCAATGACAATTAACGGAGCAATTGTTCCCGTTTTTGATAGTGATAGTGTCGTTGGAATTTGACCTGCCCACATCTGAACAGCTCCCGCCATACCGCTAAATGGGTCAGCGAAAGTTGTGGTTGTAGCATAACCAACTCCTACTCCTTTAGCTCCCGCTTCTGAAGAGAAATCTAAACTGTAAATCTCTAAGACTTGACCCGCAGCAATCGTTAGCTGAACTAATTCCGCATCTGAAGCTCCTAAAGGGTCTACACTTCCCTCGTCTCCAACAAAATCAATAGCATTCTGAATCATGCTTTTCTTTTCGATTAATTCACCGTTTTTATCGTATTCGAACTCGATAAACTTAACTACAAACTGGTCTCCAATTACATCATCAATTTTCGGCATTTATCCTGACCCACCTCCTCTTGCGTAATCCGTCACCTTAGTCACCACAGCAGGTTTAGAAGTTAACTGTTTGACAGTATATTTCCAACCCCAGAACCAAAAGTCGCATGTGACTGTATAAGATTTAGGATTATATACATTGTATGCGGGATAATAAGGGTTCATAATGAAGATAGGTGTTCTGACTCCTTGTGGATAACCCGCATTTATGTAATTGAGTCTCTGCGTAATTCCGTGTGGTGTCCAATGTGGCACACCTTCGGGGAATTGTAGCTGAAATTCAAGATAGCCATTCACAGCAACTCTCTCAATATGATAGAGAAATTCTCGATTTGGTTGTAAATCATCATCAAACTTTTGAACCGTGTTTGCAAGAGCTGCGAGAGAGACCGATTTCTTGAAAAAGAGAATATCAATCGAAGTTATTTGGTAAAATACATCGCCAATTTGAACATTGTGTCCTATTTTAAATTCATAATTCGGCATTTTAGAATAAACCTTGTGTTGTGTGTAATTGAATAATAGGCTTTTAAATATTTAAAGGTTATGTAGCTACAAATATAAAAATGTATATACAAATGTATTTACATTAACCCCCAAATTCGCAATCGCATTGAGCATCAACACCGCAATCGGTATTACACAAACAATCATCATCGCAAGTGCAATCATAATTACACCCACAAAGATTATCACATATACAATGGGTATTACAGCCACAAACATCCTCACATTCGCAATAAAAAGAAGAATTTAACTCACAAGTGCAGTTGGCTGGACAATCAGCATCGCATATACAATGCCACCACTCGTCTCCACACATATCAAACCAATGAGAATTACATAAACAAAGAGTATCACAAAGGCAATCTGTATTACAAGTGCAGTTAGTATCGCAAGAACATAGATGCTGACCAGAGCAATTTCCGCTATTACAATTACAAGCAGTTTCACAAGTGCAATTGCTTTCACAATTACAAAAGGTTTGACAAGAGCATTGAGCAACGCAACTACAAGCAAAAGAATCACAATCGCATTGAGCTGCCATAACATCAATATCGTTATCGTAATATCTGAACATCTCTATTTTACCAGAGTCTATCGCATGTGGTGTTGTATCGGGAGCATCAACACCTCCATTATGAACTTCTACGCCTCCATCTGCTTCACAATAACAATGATGTTGATTAATAACACCATACATGATAGTTTCTATATCTAACCCTAAAACATAACCAACTTCGTCTCCTTTAGTTGCTGAACTTCCTACTGGACTTGCTGAACCTCTTCTCGTATCTTCGTTATTAATTTTAGTAACTAAAGCGTTTAAATCTGAAGCAGTAATTACACTTCCTTTTGATATTGGACTCATTTAATAGCATCACCTACTAAATCAATAACATCTTGGTCTAAATAGTTTAAATAATCTCCTACAACTCCTTTTCTGAAAAAATATTCTGGTTTACCTTCACCATTATCTCTTCCTGTAACACTAAAAAAACTATTATTAATTATTATTTGATTCAATTCGGGGTCAGTTTTTACAATTTTAAGTAGAGAACAGATGTTTTGTAATTGAGTTATAGGAGTTAAATGTAAATCCTCATAGGTTAGAAGCATATAATTAGCGTGTGTATAACCATCATTATACATCTTCCATACCGCTGCTTCAAATTGATAACCTTTAGAAGAAAACGGAGAATCTTTAGCGTATTCGTTCACAAATGCTCTATCTGATAAAATTCCTTTAGTTCCATGCCACGCATCAACTTTAGTTGCTCCAGCATATTTTAATAAGAGATACCTTGATGTCATTATATCCCTTACATCTCTCGTTATAGAGAAAACATAATCAGTCGCAGGAGTTATATATTTTATAATCGTTCTCGGTTCTACTCTGTGAAATATATAGATTTCGTTATCTGCCAATTTCTCAACCTTATCTTGAATTAACTGTTCTGTCCAGCTAATTCTCTCCGTGATATGATGGAAGTCAGTCTTACCCATAATATCCTTCAATAAGCTACATAGCCAATGCGTTCCTGCTCTGGGTTGGGTGGTCACATATATTCTTATTGTTTTCTCCCCTTTTTTTTCCTAATTGATTTCTTTTTATTATTTCTTGAATTGCTCTATTTACTTCACTAAACATAAGGTTGTATTTCGCACTTTGGTAAAATGTATTATCGGCTAACTGTAAATTTGTGCCTTGACATAACTGAAACATATAATTCGGATGTTGACCAGAATGATTCATCGTAGCGGAATACATTTTTTTGTGTTTTTTTAATCTATGGAATGAGTTATAAAGTTTAACATTTGTTAATTTATCTGGTTCAAATACATTACCTAATTTAAAATCTTCTCTATTATGTTCTGTCGCTACTCTATGACAAGGATAAATATCCATCTTATCGTCAACAGCTAATAAAGAAGTTCCTCCACCACATAAACCTCCTTTTCTGGTTATTATACTCAATAACAAAGCTTTCCTTTGTGCGAGAGTTAATCCTTCTTCTCTCATTACCCATTCTTCTATTTCGTAATGCTGTTGTATGGCTATATCAATATCCTTATCTGTCCACTCCTCTTCAAATATTATTTGAAAAGTATTTTTATTGCAATCCTTTATTGCTCGTATTATCCCTTTTGGTTTAACCATTCTCCAATACCATTTAATAGATTCAGAGTAATAAGGAAGAGTTTTTTGAGTCACTACTCCATGTGTAGACCACTCAATACCATTATCTTGACAAGCCTTAATTCCCTTCATAACATCTGCATAACTACCTTTTCCGTTTGGATATTTTCTATGCATATCATGGGCTTTTTGCGTTCCATCTACACTAAACTGTATTCTACACCCTATTTTCTTTATTAAATCAATATTTTTAGGAACTAAAACACCATTCGTTATTAATGACTCTATTCTAACTGGTGAGTTCTCAAATACATATTCAAGAACTTCAGGATTTAATAATGGTTCTCCTCCAAAGGGAAATACTTTACTAAATCCTCCTCCTTCTAAATATTTCTTAACATCTTCTAACTTCATAGGTCGTGGTTCTTGGTCTACAAAACAATACTCACAACCTAAAGGACAATCTAATGTGAGCATTAAATCAACAGTATTTATATAATACCTATTATATTCTTCCAAATATCTCACCTACTATTCTTACTAAATGAGGAACTTGATTATAAGTTCCCATTACTTTTTTATTTTGATATAAATCAAGAAAATAATTGCGTAATATAGGAATTGTGAAAATCTCTGGTTTTAAATCAATATATTGCCTTAATCTATTTAACTCTTTATTCGGTATGCTTTCACCATTATCATTCTTTCTCTTTTCTAAATCAAATAAGAGTTCATTATCCTCAAAAGCTTGTTTACCAGCATACATTTTTAAATCTGATGTTATATAAACAGGTTTTTTATTTCTTCTCATATCTATTTCTATGGGATGTCTATGTTCTCGTTTATTTCCAGTAGATATGACCCAATTGGTTATCATATACATCCAATTCTCAAACTCATGTAATTCATTAAAGGTCAGCTTCTCAAGACTCTCGTAATCAAAAGATAATTTGAAATGTCTTAAATATTTAGTAGTAAATGTATGAGCTATTTGTCTAGGAACTAATTTGTAGTTGTCATAATTTATTTTTAAATCAACCCATAAAGGATTATTCATTGTCCATTGTTTAAATCCCTTTATTTTGTTAAATAGTCGAGCATCTTTTACTTCTAAATCGGTTGTTATTTCAAATTGTCCTCTTAATCCTTCACATAAAGGAAATACATCATCTAACAATTCTGATTTTATTAAGAGATTTATAGATACTTTATCGGTCATATATGACCTTGTAATAGCATCTGCGAATTGCTCAAACTCAAGAACACTATTTATAGGAATATGAACCAATAATTTTCTATCTAATGCAAAATATTGTTCTACTTTACATCTTATAAATGTTTTAAAATCCTCAAATTCTATATCTGTAAATTTATTTAAGAATCCTTTAGCTCGAAATAAATCGGTAATGAAATCCTGTCGATGTATCATTTAACTATACCTCGCTCCGTAGCTTGTGCCCGTTCCACTATCCAATATATCACCATCACAGCCTTCATATTGATTGACTCCAATAACATTATTATTACAACCAGCACCATCAACATCTATTCCGTATTGGTCTCCGCCTCCACTATTGACACAGTTAGTAATTACATTATTAGCAATAAGATTATAATCACTAACATTCAAATGAATTGCTCCTCTGGTTGTTGCGTCAGCGGCATTACACGCATTTATTATATTACCCGAAATATTATGAGAACCACCCGTGCCAGTCAAATATATTGCTCTGTATAGACAATTGATTATTTCGTTATCTTGAACTCTATTTCTTAAAGCGTTGTGTAATTGCATACCAGCTCCGCCATCGCAATTATCAATTATATTTCCTTGAATGAGATTACTATCGCTTTCACCGTATATTCCCATATATAAATCTTCAAATTTACAGTTTCGTATAATAACTCCATTTGAGTTTAACTCTACACCTCTTCCGTTTGTGCCATCTCCCAACATTCTAACTCTTTCAATGACTACGGGGTTATCTGAACCTTCACTTACATCAATTACAGGTTGAGTAGTTGTCGATAAATCAGCAGCATCTACATAAAAATCTCTTAAAATTAAACTGTCACTACTTGTAATATTAAATAATGCTTGGTCTCCTTGTAAATCAAAGATAGTAGCTAAACCCTCTCCTTGAATTGTCAGTTTTCCGCTTCCGTCTACATCAATAGTAGCTGTAAGTTGATATGTTCCCGCTAATACGGTAATAACACCTTGATTAGAACCAATTGCGTCAATAGCAGATTGGAGTTCAGCTATATTGCTTACTCTAAACTTCCAATCTGGTCTAACTCCCGAATCAGCGTAAAATGGCAAATCACAACCCGTTGTGTTGTTATTTCTAACAAAAGTCAATTCGGCAAGATTATGTATATATAATCCATGTCCAACTCCTCCCGCTGTGCAGTAAGAACAATCATTATTGATAACGGTGTTATAGATTCCATCGTTCTCAATCATTATTCCATAACAGCTACCAGCCCCTCTAACAGTATAGCTACAATCATTCCCGTCAAATATATTATATTCTCCGTTTCTACTCCTAATACCCGCAAATGTGTTATAGCTAAAATCATTATGATAAATATGATTTCGGTTAGATTCGTTCATATAAATCCCTGTGGAGTTATCGTCAGTTTTATTTCCATATATTATATTCCTATGAGCTGTGGATAACTCAATTCCGTAAGCAAGGTGTTCAAAATAACAATTTCTCACTATATTATTACTACTATCTAATAAAATTCCAACTCCAAGCTCACCAGAAGTCTTTATAATGCTTACATTATCAATAATAACCCGATTATTACTTGCTTCAACAACAGAAATAGCTTTCGTAGTTCCTATTATACTTGTTGCGTCTATCTTAAAATCTTTTAATACTAAACCCGCACAATTAGTAATAGCAAATACAATAGAATCTCCATCGGGATTAATCTCAGTTCCAATCCCATTTCCCATAATGGTCATTGAAACTGATACATCATTTATGGTGACTGGAAAACTCGTTTGACCAGTATCGTGAGTTCCTTCCATAAGATAAATAATTCCACCACCAGCAGCAACAACGGTATCAACAGCGTCTTGAATATCATCAGAACTGGGGTCTACAATCTCAGCGTGTCCTGCTCCCGCTCCAAGTATTTGATAAGTATCATCACAAAATTTTTTGGTTGC
>DAOVAG010000148.1 GCA_030671165.1 Candidatus Bathyarchaeota archaeon
TCTTCTATATCTATACTTGGTGGAAGTATATTCTCGGCTAGATCATAATATTTTTGAAAGTTTTCCCTTCGCTCGATTAAAAGAATCCCAGCCCTGAACAAGAACTCAAGGGCAAGTTTAGCTGGTTTCCAGTTCCACCAACCGCCTGCTCTTTTAGGTCCTTCAAAGTCTTTGGATGAAAGAGGTCCTTCTTCCTGGATCCTCTTAAGGACTTTGTCAATCACCTTTGGGTTTGCTTTGCTCCATTTAGTGAACCTAGCTTTCATTGTTTCTTTTCTAATGTTCATGGATTTGATGTAGTACCTATAATCTTTGAATGGGATATAGCAAGCAGCATGAGCAAAATACTCGAAAAGCAACCTATCTTTGTATGCTAGTGTATCTAGATGCTCTTTATTATATTGTCCAAGTCTTGTCCATAGTGTTAAATACTGCGCTCTTTCAACAACATTGATGGTGTCGATTTGAAGGCATCCTAGACGATCTATGGTTGTATAGATGTCGGTTTTATTCACCTGTTGTCTATGTGTACTTATGCCTTGTTTTTCCAGCATCAGTTTTTTTACTGCATCTTTGGATATACTCATAATATATGATTATATGTTTGAAGGTTTTTAAAAATAAGTCTCCAATAGCGAGCGCATGTTATATTCGGAAGAGAGTTCACATCCCCCGTTCACAGTCTCAGATTCGTTTCAAAGCGTCTGATACAGTAACTCCATTTTTCACAATTTCAATTTTTGACACTTTTCCAATTTTTGGGACATTTTAATTTCTTGTCAAAATCTTTCAATTTTAGCCTTCCCAAAGTGTTGTCTGAATTCTTTTATCCCTTTCTTATTCTAAAGAAAGCACTCATCGTCACCAGTCTCTTGCTCATTAGTAAATTATCATGATAAAGACATTTATTTGATGAAACTGAATAATTGGTTATATAATGTCTTATTTACCCTTCCGTTTCTTGAAAAGAGCCTTTTATCCAGAGTTTACCTCTTTGGAGTTTCAACGGATACTTAGCTTCAAGAAACAAATCACCGAACGTCATAAGACTTTAATGGGGTATTGCACTGATCCAAAGGAAGACGGTTTCGTTCTAATCCCTCTACCACATATAACTCAGATCTACATCAATTGCTCATCTTATAGTATAAAACTCCCACCTGAGAATGCATTTATTTTAATCGAAGGAAATTGGAAACCCTATTATCAGAAGGAAACGATGACAACTGGAACTGGATGGTTTTTCGTCGTTGAGAATATTAAACTGAAAGAAGATCAGTTCTTGAATGTAATAACTCCTGAAATTTCTTATGATGAATTTGAGTCAGCACTTTTCCAAGGATGGTTTGATGTAGACCCTTTACTGAAAGGATATTTAGCACGGGAACTTATCAGCTCACCACCAGTTCTGAATAGAGTGGGGGGAATAGCAAATTCGCTGTATAATGCATCTCCCTCAAAGAAGGCTGCTATACACCTTCAAACAGGGCTTAGAAAAAAGCTTTCTCGAGACCTGTTCAAAGTGGGAAGACAAAAATTTAAGACCCTGTGGGGGTCTCACCCTATTTCACCATATGGATGGTATCTAGTGACAGGTAATTCAGGAAAGAAACTTAGCTTTACAGCTCGGGAAAGACTGCTTAAAGGTCGTTCCTTTGGAGTTCACCGTGAGGTTTCAGTTGGACTAGGAAACGAAAGAAAACAACCAACTAACTTTTCATCTCTCCCTGTAACTGGAGCGGACATAGTCACTGTTCTAAACGAAGAGGCAGACTATAAAAAAGATAATCGAGTCATTTTTGATGACCCCTTTGCAATTATGAAGTATGTTCTAACTATGCATACTTTTCAACCGATCATAGATGAACAAACAATTACCTTGAGCTTAAATTATCTTGATGAGAAGTTGAACAGACTTCTCGAAGAGTACGATTTAAATTCTGTAATACTTGCGGATAATGCATTCTTAAACATTAATCATTGGGGAAGGCCTCTATCAATTATTCGTCTAAGCCTATCAATGGCTCGCTTAGAAAGAATACCGAAACTCACCTTTGACACAATAAAGAGGGTGTATAATTCATATGAGAAGAATTTCGACAGTTTATACATGACCTTTCGAGATATTTTACCTAAAACCTCAAAAGAAGTACGAGGGCGCCTCTTTGAAAAGTTATCATTAACTGAACGTCGTGTTTGGAGGACAATTAATAAACTTGGATTATGCACTTTTCTCGAATTAAAAATAGTACTTAAATTATCCGATATAAAACTTCAAGCTGCAATTGAAACCTTACGTTTACATGCTCTCATCTACTCACCAAGACCGGGGTACTATAAAGCAATTAATATTTAAGTTACAATTATACTTTCATTTTTTTACATAAACGCATCGCAACCTATGAACCGAGATCCTAGTGATGCTATATTGAGAAGACAAACAGACATATATCCATCACAAGTTTTGAGGATCTGTTATTTTTTTAGAGATATTCCATTAGATTCATTTCCTTTGGATCTCATTAATTTCCTCATTAATCTTCCACTTATATCAAAACCATGTATCATACTTCTTGGAACATATCGAAAAGGTTTCTTGATTTTCATATCTTTCTCAAAGTCTTTATTTCCTGTAACTATAACATCGAATAGAGGTAAATCATCAAATGAGGTTTTATCGCGCAAAGAGAATTTATCACGCAGTATCTCAATTTTTGGCATGTACTTAAATATGTTTTTGAAAAGGTCAACTACTTCTTGTGATGGAATCAAAAAATCGTCCTCTTTATAGTATTTTCCTGGTTCTTCAAGTACATGCACAATAATTTTATCGTAATCGCCATAAATACTTACAATAGTAAGAATGTGCCCTATATGTGGAGGCTGACCTTTGACTGGAAATATTGCAGTAACCATTCTTTCCCCTCAATATTGATCTATAGAAAAGGAAATATAATTTTACCGCACAAGCAACTAAGTAAAATCCTCAAGAATTGAAAAAACGCTATTTTACCTTCATTAACTTGCTTTTTGTTAAAAATTCGGGTTTAACTTGAATAGAAATCACTTTTCATTCAATTTAGCAAGTACTATAAGAGTAATAATCCTAAATAAGATATCGTCTTTAGATTCGTTTAAAATATGAAACGGGATTTGATTTAATGATAGAAAAAATCAAAGCCATTTATACAGAACAACCTAATGAGAAATTTTTGAAAAAAGGTTCTTTAACACCCCTTTTATTCT
>DAOVAG010000079.1 GCA_030671165.1 Candidatus Bathyarchaeota archaeon
TTCTCCTTTAAGCAACCACTAATGTAAAGAAATAACGTAAAGTTTCGTATTTATTCGAAAGTGTCTACGGTTAAACGTAATCCACCTTGATAAAGATCGGTGGTAACTCGACCAGTTAACTTTAATTCTTTCCCGATAAGATCTTTACGCATAACTTCTACTGGAGCATTCTCATCTCCGCTTTCTATAACCATCTTCCAAGCAGATTCCAACTCCATGTTTAAAAGTTTCTCAGCAAGAGGACTCCAAAATATCGCCTTGATCTGACCAGAACCATCTTCTAATACTATGTTAATGAACATTCGATAAATCGGTTCAGGAATCTCACCACACCGCTCACAAACCCATACATCTCCCTCCTCATTAATTCTTCTTCGACATTTTGGACAGGCGGTATAGACTTTAGAGTTTGGAACTACTTCAATGATCTCTCCTTCTACAGTAGCAGTTTCTCCTTCCTTGATATCGGAGATTTTCTGAAACTTTGATATTTCAGGTTCACTTTCAAAAAGCGGTTTTAAATTTTCTTCATTACTTTTTTTTTGAACTTCAATTTCCGTTATTGATCTCGATGTTAGTTCAAGATTTCCATTATAACCAATCCTTATGAAAGCATTCTTTATTCTTAGCATTGTTCCGAGAGGCAGATTCTCCACTGCGTTTGCCAATTCTCTCCAAAGGGAGCCTTGGATTTCTCCTGTTTCATCTTTTAGTCTAAAGGAAGCTACTTTCATTTCTCTTCCATCTTTTGTCGTAATAACTCTAATAGATGGTGCCTCTGAAATCGTTCCTTCAACGATCGAATTCAACCCAATCTTCAATTGTCCAATGGGTGTTGCTTTTTTAGATATTTTAGGTAAGGTTGTAGCTGCTTTAATGTCTGGATTAATTGTGAGGGTTCCCATCTTTCCTAGATTTAATCCAATGATGCTAAAGCGTTCACGAGTGTAAGCTCCTCCCACAAGGATTGTATCTCCCAGAGATATTTTATCAAGTAAGTCTACTTGTTCGTCCCAGAGAGAAAGTCTGATAGTGCCTGTCTCATCCATAAGAAAGAGATCACCAATCCGTCCAATTCCACCGGATCGCCGAGAGAATTCTCTTGGATTCCCTACATTCACAACTCTACCAAGAATATCAACATCTGACATATTGGGGGTTAATCTATCTATCTTTATTGGAACAAATGAAGGGAGACTTATCTCTCTTGTAACTTTTGGAAGGATTATGACTTGAGAGAATCTTCCCACATGAATCTCTAAAACGTCGCCTAAACCCTTTCTGATTTGGCCATCAGTAATTCGTAGGTATTGGTTTTTCTTTACCTTCTTTATGTTATTTACTTTCTCGTCCCATAGGACGATTCGGATCCGTCCTGTTTCGTCGGCTATCCTTACACGCATAACTTGTCCTTTGCTGTTATCTTTTCTCGTAAAAACAGTTACAGGGGAAGTACTCAAAACAACTCCGACAAGATTTATGTAGTAATCATCTTCAGTTATTTTACGAATCTTCTTGAATCCTTGCTTAACCGTAACAGATCTATTTGTACTACTATTTGAAGAAAGGATAGTCACGGCTCCTTTCTGACCAATATTTATTTCGGGTCTACCATTTAGGCTAGTTTTAACATAACCGTGTTCTATGCGGATGTTCTGGTTAGGAGAGATTTTTTCTTGTTTAATTATCTCTGTTTTCTCATCCCAGAGGACTATTGATATGGTTCCAGTCTCATCTGAAACTACGACCCGAGCAACTTGTCCTTCCTTGCCATCTTTGCGAGTGAAGGTTGAAACTGGATAAACAGTACGTACAACTCCAGCAATGGACACATCGTTAGAGCCAACGATGAGATCTTTTATATTGATCTTGGTCTTCAAGGTAACTTCATCTGATAGATTGAGATCTAATTCATTGGCAACTAGATAAGCGGCTCCATCCATGGTTAATAATTTTCCAGCATCCTCTCTTTTCTTATTGATTAGATTCATGATTGTTTCCCTAGTCATGTCTGGATGAATGGAAAGAATTTTAGTAATTATATCTTCATGGTTAAGCATATTGAATTCAAATTGTATTAAGTGAAATATTAATATTAGTGATGAAATATCTAATTCATTTAGTTGATTAAAGATGAGTAAAAAATATAGATCAAGAAAAGATATTATTGGAAAACAGGTAATCGATTCAGAAGCAAAAATTCTAGGAAACGTGAAGGAATTATCCTTTGATTTAGAGACAAGAGACATTGGTCTTACTATTGAAACAAAAAACGGAAAAGAAGTCAATGTGTCAAGTCGTGACATGAGTAGTATAGGAGATGTTATATTGTTAAAAAGAACGTTAAGCGAAGTTGAAACACCAAAAATCATTAAAAAAGCCCCCTCTACTCCTCCTCCACCACCAAAACCATCAAAGCCTGGATTATGTAATGGGTGTGGGTATCAAAATGAGAAAACAGCTAAATTCTGTATAAAATGTGGAGCAAAAACGAGATAAAAGTTCCGTTTAGGTATCAAACATTAGAAGAAAACAATGTTCTTTCAGAAAATTTTTTTCTCCAAAAATTTTTGAGCCATAAGGATCTCTTCCGAAGTTAATTCTCCTCTCACGAGTTCAATTTGGAAGGCTCTCTCAAATCCCAGTTTCAAGGCTTCCTTTACCTCTGAGATAGATATTTCTCTTCCCAACTCAACAGCCAAGTTGGTAACAATTTGGTGACTGCTTTTTACGCCTCTCTTCTTTCGTCTCTTTAAGGTAGGACTTAAAACTTCTGATAAAATTGCCAAGTTTGAGTTAATCAACAATGTTCCGTGATTGAAGAAGAAACTCTGTTTAACTGAACTAGCTGAACCAGAGACCTTCTTCCCAGATATAAAAATGCCATCAGAAAGTCTATACTCTGCTTTAATACCTAAATTCTTCAATCCCAACATAACACCTTTACTCAGAACCTCAACTGTTCTGACGAGATCATCAGAAATCAAATAATGGTCTTTCCTCAATGATATCGAGTAATTAAGATTTCCAAGATCATGGTAGACTGTACCTCCACCAGTAAATCGCCTTATTACTAAGGTTCCATACTTATTACACGCCGCTAAATTAACTTCAGATTCAATGTCTTGAGATCTACCGATAACTACAGTGTTGACATTTCTCCAAAAACGGACTGTACTATTTGTATAACCCATTCCAAGGACAGTGGGAATGGCTTCATCGATAGCTAGATTCATACAAGAGTCTTCAAATTCAGTATCTATCAATCGCCACTGTTCTTTGACCATAACTCCCACAAACTAAACATAACTAGAAATAATTATTGAAGAAAAATATTAATTTCTGTGCTTAAAAGATATTTATCAATTCTAAATAATAACATAATCATACAAAATATTTTTTGAACAAACCAATATTTGAAGAAATCAAGATAAAAATGATCGTATTCGAGGGGAATAGATTTATTGGTTTACGTCATAATTAATACTGGGAATAGAATTGATAAGAGAAGGAGAAGAGTTGGGTTCAATCGATGATGAGATAATTAAAAACCTCATGGATCTGCGAAGTTATCTAGAGAAGAAAATAGAGGAATTGGAAGACGAAACAAGGAAGCTTAAAGCCCTTTTCAAAATCGTTGGTGAAGCTGTCGTAACAAAAAGTTTTAGGGGAGCAGAATCAATTCCAAGAATACAAACTAAGACAGATACTCTTACAATGAAAAATTGGGAAGAAGTCCCTCTCAAGATTGCTTCAGGTACTTTATTGGCAACAATGCATGTGAGTGATGAAGATATTAGAATTATACCAAATGAAGGACTGATTTTCGATATTAATACACCACCGTTTCAATCTTTTCTAATTAATAGAGTCTTGGAAGGCATATGTGAAAACGATAGAAAAGCATCTGAAAGGGGAGAAATGACTCCAGATAAGATCTTATCCTACGAGATCATGAAAGAAGGCGCAGTTATTAAAGAGATCAGAATTAACAACTATGGGACAGAGAAACGGTTAAGGGAAATCACTTCAACATCCAGATGGACACTAGAGAAGATGTACGAGAAGACTCAACAATCAAAATAGTTTTTACATTAAAGTAAAATAAATGAGACAACGTAGCAAGAAAGGGAAAAAAGGGAGTTGTATAAGAAGCAAAAACTTGAGTTCGTGAGGGCAGTTGAGAAAGCAAATAAGGACAGCTCTCAATTAAGAGTCTACTCTAAGTATCCCAGAGCTTAAAAGAGTATGACAGCCTTCTCACACATCGTTATGCTACATTGGCATCATAAGAAAGATGCAAAGAAGCCCAGACAGACTATCCTCCATTGGCCGCTTTGTGATGAAACTTCATGATGTGGAAGGTTGCTTACTAGGAGTTCAGAAAATAGATATCTACGAAAGCATATCAGTAATAATCATCAAACATTATATTCCCCTAGAAAATTGTGTATCTGGAATGAAAATCCAAAAAAGGATGCTTTATTGTCCAAATACATGAAAGACTTAGTAATATTAGGAGCGTGAAATGATTAAGCTTAAAAGAATATGTTGATAGTCCCGTCTGGACAATATTAGTTGAAACTGTTCATAAAATGATCATGTACCCCCACCACAAGGCATACATCCAACGTGAAATATTACTTGAACATCCAGACATCTCTTTTCAAGAGTTAGCTTTAAACCTAGAAATATCAAGAGGGGAAGCACTCGTTATCCTTTACGAACTTAAGAAGGAAAAAATTGAATAAACATCAATGAAGATAAAAATGCTACATTAAAGTAAAATAGAAAATATTTAATCCATTATTAGGATAATAGAATTATTGGTTCCCTTTCTGTTTCTCTCGAGATTTTATCTTTTTTACAATCTCACTATAAAACCGCATATTTGAGACATCAACTATAGGAATTTTTGTCCGTCTCTCCACCTCATAGTATTTGATATACTTAGGAAATTTGATGTAGCAGATCTGACTAATTGGAAAGAAGCCTTTTTCAACCTCGTAATGTAAAGCTTTTTCGTAGATTTCTAAACAGAAAAGGTAACC
>DAOVAG010000085.1 GCA_030671165.1 Candidatus Bathyarchaeota archaeon
AAGAAGCAGCAACCTACCCTCAATCGGCTGTCATTGCCCTGCAATGTCTTCGTGGTAAAAAGAAGATCCGGTCAGGACATAAGGTATTGATTAATGGCGCTGGAGGTGGTATGGGAACGTTTGCGGTGCAGATTGTCAAGACTTATGGAGCTGAAGTAACAGGCGTTGACAGTGCGAAGAAATTGGATATGATTCGTTCAATAGGAGCAGATCATGTCATAGATTATGCACAAGAAGATTATACCAAAAATGGACAGTTGTATGACTTTATTCTTGATACAGTTGCAAACCGCTCATTTTACGATTATGAGCGTGCTTTGAATGCTGAAGGCATATTTGTTATGGTAGGAGGTTCTAGAAAAGCACTTCTCCAAGCTATGCTTCTGGGACCAAGGCTTTCAAAGGCTGATGGAAAACATTTGGGGATCAACCTGTGGAGCAAACCCTACAATAAAGAAGACATGGATTTCTTGGCTGAGCTTTTTGAAGCTGGCAAAGTTGTACCAGTTATAGATAGACGTTATCCGTTAAGTGAAGTTCCAGAAGCTCTCCGGTATCTCGAAGAAGGAAAGGCTCTAGGAAAAATAGTAATAACTTTGGAACATAATAACAAAACCTAACAAAGCATTGCAGTTGACGGCGATGGATATGCTTCAAATATAGCTGCTTCAATAGTAATTCTTAGTGGAGTACAGAAACACGTTTAATTAACAAAAAAATGTGAAGAAAAATGAGTATAGATATGTCTGCTCAGGAAATGATAGATTTCCTTTCTGAAAGCAATTTGGCAAGAATAGCAACGGTAAAACCTAATTGTTCACCTCATGTATCGCCTGTCTGGTATCTTTGGGAAAAAAATCAACTATTAATAGCTATACCAAAAACTAGCGTAAAGACGAGGAACATTAGAAAAAACAATAAAGTCGCAGTAACAATTGATAACAATATCGGACCCAAGGGAGTAATCATCGAAGGAACAGCAGAAATAGAAGAGCTCAATGAAGAAATTGAACTAACGCTTATCCAAAGATATGTTAGTCCTGAAAACTTGGATAAATACGTGGAATATGCTCACGCAGATCTTCCATCGGTTCTCTTGAGGATTCACCCTGAAAAAATCATAACATGGGACTACTCAAAGTTAAACCTAAACTTTTTGTAGTAAATCATGTCTCTGAATATTCTATCTTGCAAAATAAAAAAAAGGGGATTAATAAAAAGAAGTGTCGATTCTAGAAAAATAGCCATGGAATCATTTACAATGCTGGAAGGATTGAAGACATTATTGTATTATGGTGCTTCACTTTCCAGGTTAAACCAAATTTGGGCGAGTTTTGCAACTGATTTATTAAATGAAATTAAAGAAAACAAATCATTAATCCAAAAATAGTTGACTAAAAATGAATGGGTAATTCTTTTAAACTAATACACCCTAGGCAACCATCACGACTTTTCCACCAACATATACTTCAATTTTTCCATCCTCAACCGTTAAACTAACAACTATGAATTCCATAAAAATAACGGAATTAATGATCTCTTCATAGCTGAGTTTAATAGTATAACCAAGATTTGAGAAATATAATCTTATATTAATTCTGATAGCCAAGAGAATAATCTACTGCACCATTAAGAATATCACTCATTTTTTATAGTATTATTACCCTTCAGATACTCTCCCTATTTCTATCTGAATGACTGGTGACATCTACCGCAACTCTCCCCCTTTTTTTCGATTCAACTTATTAGTTATTTCTTTAAGATTTAGCTAGTCAGATTCTTTTCTGTATGTGTGTTTGGGTTTGGGAGTAAATATTAATCATCATTCTCAGGATACTTTCGTTGATGCTCTGGGTTGAATCGAGAAATTAAAATTTTTCTCTCTCTAGTTGTGATTATCAAGGAATATTCTACTCAATAATTAAGACTATCAAGTGAATTTAGGATTAAATTTTAATCCCAACCCAAACGTCTTAGCGCGCGTTAATAATATCGCGCTAAACCCTATTATTCCAATTCCGACAAACCCTACTATCGTTGCTATGCCTGCATGATCTGGCCCTACAATTGGTTCGCCCACTACCATAAAAAACGCTCCGATTAAACAAATTGAAATCCCAAGAACTAATACTGCATATGCTTAGCGTCTTATTCCGGTTTTCATTTCTCACTTCCTCCATTATCTATTTCTAATATTTGATTACTTATATAGCACGAGCTAAAATAAAACGAAAAATAGGAATTTTGTTATGCTCATTCCTTATGGCGACTAAGATAATCTAGCGAGAGTAATCGTCCCGTCTTTCAAGAAAATATGGAAGAACTTTTTCTCCAAGAAATCGAATCCGTTCAGGGAACGAATTGGTATCGATCTCCACATGTGTTGCGCCCACTTTCCAGTAGCTATCAACTGCTTCAATAATGTCATCTGGAGACGGATCCAAGCGCGTGTGTGTGCTATCGCTAACCCTCTGTCTCATCTCCTCAATCTCCCGCGGATCTGTCTCATTAATAATGTCACTGAAGACGGATTTACTCCGAGACTGAGAAGGGCGCACGCGCGACATACCCATCTCAACCATTTTCTCCATCTTCGAGGGATCTTTTCCAGTTTTTCGAGCTGCTGCTTCAAAAATAGGAAAAATCACATCACGACATCTCGAAGGGGAGTTTATGGTTACAAGGTGATCCCCATAGATTCCAGCATAAGTCGCTGCTTTTTCTCCAACAGCGGAAAAATAGATAGGAATCTCCGTTTTAGGCTTAGTGTAGAGGAAAAATTTGGATAGTGGAAAATACTTTCCTTCAAACGCAAAATAATCAGGACTCTGCCACATCTTCTTCATCAATGTAATGCCTTCACAGAGCCTTTCTGTTCTTTCTTGCCATTTAGGCCATTTTTCCTGAGGGAAAAACATCGCTTCATTTATAGCCTCTCCTGAGCCTACACCGAGCAGAAACCTTCCAGGATACATGTTATTCAAGGTCGCAGCAGCCTGTCCAATAATTATAGGATGATATCGACCCCCAATTGGAGTTGTAACTACAGGCCCAACTCTGATTGTCTTCGTTCGGTCTAGCGCAACTGACATAACTGACCAGCAGAAGGCTGACTTATTTTGACTGTGAGTCCATGGAACTAGATGATCCCCAAACCAAACAGTATCAAACCCAAATTTTTCAGCTAAAACAGTACACTCAACAAAACGCATTGGATCGTTGTAGCCCTCGCAAATATTAACGCTAATTCTAAAAAAGGTCAATTTTTTCAACCAACATTATTTTTGTGTTGCATTGCTATATATTATTTTTATTAACATGAAACTGCTTCAGCTCGTAATCTGCTCTCTAATGATAAAATACCATAATCTAGATAATGTTTCGATCGATGCTCAAGTGTAGCCTTTATTGCGCTTTCGTTATTCCCTCTTACTTGAAACACCTCATCAAACTAAAGATCACCCGTTTGTCTTGGTCTTGCTTCCCAAATCAGTAAACGATTCTTGGTGGAGGTTTCTTTCCTTTAGCCGATGTTCTGAGTGTCGGTTCCTGTTTTCGGCGTTGGAGCAAAAACCACTTGGTCAAGTCCTCATGCTTCAACATTAGACATGATGATGCCACGATACTCATGTTCTCAGCCCACGAGGCTGGTCGATCAAAGACAACATGATGATTTCATTCACTGGATTCTAAGATCAGAAATCCAATATTAGCTGAAGTTGAAAAAAGGATAGAAAAAATCAACCGTTAGATTTTTTAGAATATTAAGCTCTAATGGAGAAAAAAGAGGGTTGACCCTAAATTTGTAGTGAAATAGCGTTAATAATACTTACTTAACTAAGTGTTATTTGTTAGTAAGTTTTAAATGATCATGCCCTGAATATGAAAGGATTAAAGTAATGTTAATAGGAAGATGAGGTTTTGAGTACAAATCTAGTTAAATGCCCTAATTGTGGTTCCATTTCCGTCACTTCTGTTGGGTCAGATAAATACAATTGCTCTCACTGTAAAGCGTATTTTCAGCTTGTAAGACCTGATGTCCAGAGAACAGATGTAGTTGGACATAACTGTCCAAGCTGTGGGAAACCTATTGAGGCTGGTAAAGGCTACAAATGTGTTAACTGTGATAAATATGATCTTTGTGAAACTTGCGTGGATGATGTACCAAATAGAGGTTATATGTGCAAATCGTGTATAAAAGAAATTGGCGAAAATTGTGTAATATGTAATAAATTTGCTTGGCGTGTATGTGGAAGCTGCAAGAATAGATTTGAGAAAGGCGAGATCCCAAACGATGAGGTCATGAAGACCTGTAATGATTGCTTTGATTCTCTATTCACAACTCAAGTTGACCTGAAGACAGAATCTAATATCAATATTCCTGGGGGTTTGAAGGTATCATTCAACTGTCCCAAGTGTGGAGAAGTCTGCTTTGACTGTGCCGTGGAAAAGAAGAGTCTACTCAGCTCTGGATATTACTGTAAGAACTGTGGCTCTAAAATAAACTTGAATAAGTTATGGGCTGCTGATGGAAGCATCTAGCTAAAGCCTACGATCTTTTTTAAGAAAAAAATGTTTAACATATAGAAAATCCTTTTTTTATATTAACTCGAAAAAATGGGGAGGAGTATTCTTTAGCTGGAGCTAGAGTATCCTCTGGGCTAAAAGATAACCTATGGATACTAGTTATTCTCCCATAACTTCACATGTTATGTGGCGTGTTCTGGGGCCATCCAATTCTAATAGAAAGATGTTTTGCCATGTTCCTCTGTAAAGCCTTCCGTTTTTTATGGGG
>DAOVAG010000121.1 GCA_030671165.1 Candidatus Bathyarchaeota archaeon
TGATTTAATATGAAGTCTTAAACCTGAATATCTTATTAAAGAAAGTTTTAGAGGTATAATAGACAGGATAATAGGTTGATCTCTTATTGAACGGATTATGTCTCCTGAATGTAAATGGTTCATGCTTCCTATATCATTAAATAATAATATTCTCAAATAATAGGATAGAAATGTCAAATACCTAAATTTTTATAGATTTAAAGTTTGGTTGTGAAAGAATAATGGTTAAAACTATTACGATACATGATTTTCATGATATAAAACTAAGAGAAGCTAGACCTGGCTTAAAAGGGGCCATTCTATTCGATGAAAAGACACCGACAAAAAATATTTTTTCGGGAATTTTCGCTCTTGAATCTGGAGGAAAACTTGATATGCATTATCATAACCGTGAGGAGATGCAACATGTAATAAAAGGTTATGGAATTCTCCGTGATGTGAAAAACAAAGAGTATAAATTATGTCCTGGAACTACTTTTTACTGTCCTGTTGGACCCGAAGGTGCCCATGAAATCAGAAATATGAGTGATGTTCCATTTGTATGTCTTTATGTTTATTATTCACCTGGAGGAAAACGTGTCTCATTGAGCCTTTTGACTGATAATGAAGGCTAATTCGTAAAAAATTTTATTAAAAATGCTCATAATAAATATGTGGACATTGATTAAAATGGTTGAAGGTAAGGGCTATTGTGCAAGAAAGCAGGAGCGAAGAAATGCGAAACAAATAGCAGAGTTCATAAAGAACAAAGACAAAATCATAGTTATCCCTGATTTGAATGATAAAAATGAGGAAAAGAATGGTAAGATAAAGTAAAAAAATCTAGAATGTACTTGAAACGAAGAAAGTGGTTAAGAATATTTCTAAAAAATCTTTAAAAAAAGAAAGAGGGGGGTTTCCCGGATTTCACTCCGTTTTTGTCACTTCTACTGTTCCGTTGTCAGCGTCAACCTTAACAAAGTCCCCTGTCTCTATGACTTGGCATGGGTCCTGATCTAATTCGATTATCGTAGGTACTTTGGATGCTATCACTCCGTTAGCTACTACTGTATCGAGTTTTTGATTAATGATAGCTGCAGGCGCAAAACCGTTTTTGCAGTTCCAAAATAATATAGCACCTCCCGCCGTTGAACCCTTACCGAATGGATAAACGAGGACTTTGCCTTTTATGTTCTCTCCAACGAGTTCAGGGGGTACCTGGCCTCTACCCAGGGTTCCAGTTTGAGGGTTAAGCCCGCTCCAAAATGAAAGGCTCTTCTTTAACACAATAGCATTACCTTCGGCTACACCGCCAACGACGCCACGTCCATTGAGTACGATCTTCATACCTTTCTTAGTCATTATATTCACCGCCACCTTCCTGTAAGTGCAGTGTTTATACACTTTTCTAGGCTTCCAAACCAGAAATCTGTCTTTGGATAGTGCGCAGGAGCATAGTGAGCTTCCTTAGCAGAGTCTGTCGCCACAACTTTAGGGGTTGGGGTGTACCCGCTCCAGCAGACCGTTGTTATATTTCCTCCAGCTTTCTGGATGGTATCGCGTATCCCCATCTGCTCAGCTTGCCATCTGATCATAGGTACAGTTAATAGCCAAAGACTAACACCTTCATGTACTTTCTTTCCTTTGACAAGATCAGCGACCTGCATGAGTTCCGTTATGCTTAAGTGAGGACATCCTAGGATTACATAGTCCACCTCTTCGGGTCCATGAGTTGAAAGGTGTTCCTTGGCTTCCTCAAGCTCGTCCTTTCCAAATGTTACTGTTTCTTCAGGTTTGTCTCCTTGAAAAGCTGCTTTAACAGAAGGAGCTTCAGGTGTAACTCCAACTACATGGTATAGACCGACTCCACCTGAGGTTGCTAGGGCGGCTCCAAGTCCTTTGAACTCCTCAAGACCTACCCTTCCAGTAACGCCTTTGAAAACTGGAACATCAATTCCAGCGATTCCTCCGGCAAAGTAACCTAAAGCATCGTAGTCTGAAGGATTAGAAAGTTCTGTCTCGACATTTACTAAAAGGTTTCCTTTACGCCCCTCGTCGGTATGTAAGCCAAAGTAAGGGGTTTTCCCTGTTACAGCGCTGGCAATTATACTTGGAAAGCTTTCTCGGTGTGTTCTTGCGCCGAAAACAGAGTTTAAGTAGACAAGGCATGAAGACTCAACAGATGAGATGTGGCTTCCATTTGTGGGACAGTAACCGCACATGTATGGAGCGCATGTTGACGTAAGTGAAATGCCCATATCCACAAATGTTTTCAAACGGTCGGGAGTTACACGAGTCAAATTCCTTTCAGGATCTCCGGTGATGTGGCAGTGAGTGGGGACAGCTAACTTGCTTTTTATTAGAACCTCGTAGATCTCAGATTCAAATGCTTGGGGGGTTGGTAAGAATGTGAATGCGGTGTCGATTTTGATGAGTTTCTCTGCACTGTATATATCTCCGAATTTTGTCAGAAATTTCATTGCCCATTCTTTAAGTAGTCCAGATTCACCTTTGTACGCTTTCTCTTCTTCATTAGTTAGATACAAAATAATCTATCTCATCCTATCGTTAGGAATCAACGATATTTATGACTTTCGACTGAGCTATTATGTTTCTAAGATATTTTTCAGATACTACTTTTTAATGGGTCTTATCAAACCTCTTTAAAATCACGTCTCCAGAGATCACTCTAACCACGGCTCCATTCTCAAGTTTAATTAATAAAGCTCCATCTTTGGCTACATCAACTGCCTGGCCATTAATCGTTCCATCTAAACGTTCAATTTCTACATATGAATCAAGAATACAGTTAAGATCCTTCCACTCCTCCAAGATAAGGTTAAAACCCCCATCTAGTAGGAGGAGATAGTAGTGTTCTAATTCCATGAGAAGAGTGTATAAAAGGTCCTCACAATCTATTTCCTTTTCCAATTCACTTTTTATTGAAGTTACAGAAAACTGCAGATGTTTAGGAAAAGAATTCAATTCAATATTTGCGTTTATTCCAATACCAACAATAACGAAATTAATGAGACCGGAAGGATTCGTAATAATCTCAGATAAAACGCCACATATTTTTTTACCGTTAATTAAAATATCGTTAGGCCATTTAATTTGAGCGTTCAATTTGAATTTTTTTCTAAGCGTTCTTACAACAACAACTGCTGTAAGGAACGTCAATTTGAAAACTTCATTCGGTTTGATTCTTGGTTTTAGAATTATTGAGAACCAAAGTCCTCCCTCAGGTGATAACCATCTTCGACCAAGCCTACCTCGCCCATTGCTCTGTTTTTCAGATACGACTACTGTTCCAGCTTCAGCTCCCTTAGATGCCAATTTCTTTGCTATATCATTTGTTGACGGCGTATCTTTTAAAAAAAGGATTTTTTTCCCAATAAATTGAGTCTTCAATTCATGTTTGGTCTTCTCAGGCATAAATTGGACTCCTCTAATTAAGTTTGAATATTTATTCTAATACATTTATCTTTAAACATTATTTCATTTATGAACATTAACCAAAATGAACCGTTTTTCATTAAAAATGTTTAGAAGAATTCAAATTAGTGGTTGTATGGAAAAATTTAAGACTTTAGACATAGTCACACTTGCATTATTTTCGGCTTTGACAGCAATTGGGGCTTATATTTCTATTCCATTACCTTTTAGCGAGGTGCCAATCACGCTCCAAACAATGTTCACTTACTTAGCTGGAGCGATTTTAGGGGGTTATTTAGGGGCCTTGAGTCAACTGATTTATCTTCTTATAGGAGTGGCGGGATTACCCATTTTCGCTGG
>DAOVAG010000057.1 GCA_030671165.1 Candidatus Bathyarchaeota archaeon
AGTTTGTTATATTATATTTATTCATTTTAAGTTTTTTAAAATAGAATTCGATTAGGATGTGTGTAGATATTCATTCTTTGCTCTCTAACAAAACAAACAAGAGTTACTCCATTTTTTTCCGCAGCAATGATACCTGAACGAATGGGGGCTGCTCGCGAAGCTATTATTGGTATACCCATTCTTACAGCTTTGAGTACCATGTCAGCTGGTTGTCTACCTGAACTAATGAGAATAGAATTTGCGAAGTTAATATTTTTTAAAATACCAATTCCTACCACTTTATCAATTGAATTATGGCGACCAATATCTTCTGCAAGTGCAATAAATTCTCCTTCGGTAAATAAAGCAGCTACATGGACTCCTCCTGTTGATCTGAATAATTTACCTTTATCTATTTTTTGCATCATTTGAATTATATTACTAGCTTTAACTTTATAATTCGATTTTACATATCTGTTGCTCACCTCACTAATAGTGTCAAAAAATTTACTTGCAGAGAGACCGCAAGCTGTAGTGAGTAACCTTGATACACTGACCACACGAAGTTTTTCTTCTTCAATAGGATCCTTTGTCTTGACATTAAATATGTCTTGGTTATCAATTATCTCTGTTACTTCATCAAATGATTGTAAAACTCCTTCATCAAAAAGCCAACCTAACACTAATTCCTTTTTAAATTCAGGAGTTGCTAGTAGGGTAATAACGTAGTTATCATTAACATAAATATTGACTGGAGCTTCCATCACGACATGCTCGTTACCCATCTTAACGGTTTTGGAGTGTATATTGATTTTCTTCACTTGGACAATAATAGACATGTAAAGTAATTACCTCTATTAGACCTCCATTATGAGTTTTAATAAATTAATGTTTCTCTATTAAACAGATTTTATGGTCAAATCGATTATTAGAAAAAACACTTATTTTGAAAAAAATAGAAAAAGCTTGATTAGTTTGAACACACTTTAAATCAGTCTGCACTTTTTGAAAGAAATCTAATATGTTTTTATATGATTCCTTTTAATTACTCAATCTTTTTTTGTTCACGAGTCTTCTCAACTCGCTTTGAGATGAAAATGCTAATCTCCATAAGAATGACAATTGGGATAAATGTCAACATTTCTGTTATAAGACTAGGATCCGGATCTAAAATGGCAATGACGACAAGTATACCTCCATATAGGTATCTGCGGTTTTTCGTTAAGAGTTCGGTTTTCAGAATACCTACTCTGACAAGTATGTAAATATATATTGGGAACGTAAATAATAATCCACACATTAGAAGCATCATTCCCACTAAAGAATAGAAATCTGCGAAATTATATGTGGGAGAAAGGTTCAATAAACTGGAGAATTCAAGTATCATACGGAAACTTAGTGGAACAACATATAGATATCCAAAAACAAATCCAAAGATAAATAAGCTCATGAAGGCTGTGGTAAATTTTAAAGCAAATCCTTTCTCGTGTTTATGCAGTGCAGGACTGAAGAATTTATAAAGCTCATAAAATGCAATTGGGAGACTAATCATCGTTCCAATAACAAAAGAAATGAAGAAGTAAACCTCTAAAGGTGCATAAAAATTAATTGGAATAAGGATAATGTCTTCCGTTAAGAATCTTACTTGTAAATCATTGATTATTGTAGATGTAATGGTATTGTAGAATAAAGCTAAGGGATTAATATTACTAAAATCAATACTGAGCGGAATTAGCATTACGGCCAATGTCGAAATAATAAAGGCGTAGAGCACTCTGCGAAAATGACTCAATAACTCCGAAAGATGGCTCCAAAACGACATCTCTCCTTCTTTCTTTGACATGAAAACTCCTTATGTCTAAAAAAATCGAAAAGTGGATTAGTTCTTTTGTTTAGTCTTTTTTTCCATTTCTCGGAGAATTTGTTTAATATCCTTCCCTTCGGTAGAGATCCCCATCTTTTCTGCTGCTTTTTTAATAACTTCATCTGTATCTTCTTTATCATCCGATTGATCTTTAGATGCATTCTTGAATTCTCTGATACTATCGCCTAATCCTTTTGCTAAACCTCGCATTCTTGTTGCTCCGAAAAGGAATATCAGTATTATTAGAATCAAAACTAATTCTTGCCATCCAATAAGTGCCACATATCTCACCTATCTGCCTTTGTTAGGTAAACTCCTATTTATCCTTAACTATTTTTTTTTCAATTTCTTGTATGAGTTGTTTTACTGATTTCTCTTCTGTATCTAAATCAAGATTTTTTGCGATTGAAATAACAGAGTTTTCTTCATTTTCAATGTCTTTCCATAGTGAACTAGTTGCATCTGTGATATTAGCACTTGCTTTTCTGAATTCCTGGTATGCTTTTCCAAGTTCTTTTGCCATTTCTGGTAACTTTTTTGGACCGAAGACTATTAAAATTATTACAAGAATTAATACAATTTCTTGCATTCCAAGCATTAAACATCATCTGTTAGATTCTAAATTAAATATTTATGCTGATGAATAATAACGACGATATCATACCAATACCACCCCAGATATATACCTTCTGATATTCTTTATTCAGTGTCTTTTTACCAAGTACTAAACAACTTACGATCGTAGGAAGACTCATGGGAAAATAACTCCAAGGTACAATATTTAGGATAATCGGTGTTAAGATTATCAGACTATTTATGAAAAAAGTGAAACTTGCCAAATATCTTAACCATTCTTTGGGGTGTTCAAGTCCGATTTTTTCATCTCCAGCCCAATGAATAAAATCTTTTGATATTGAACCTGCAAAGTGTGGAAGAGAAACCATCAATCCGAATAGTAAAGTCTTTAGATGTATATCGGTACTGAACGGGAATAATATGAAAATCATAGATGCTGTCAACGTAGCTTTCCAGATGGATGATAATTTTAAGATGACCACAGAAAAACCTAGAACAGCTGCGATGAAATATAAAATAATTTGATGAGTCATTAAACTCAATACGGATAATGTTCCAAAACAAAATAATATTGCGCCTATGAGATATACTTGATTTACAGTGAATATTTCTCTTGGGATAGGACGTTTCGGATGAATTATTAGATCACCTATGTGATCATAAGCATCATCAACGCAAAATAACGCGATACTTAAAAACAAAAAAGATGCAATGGCAAACATTGATTGAGATGAAACCCCACCACTCTTCAAACTTAATAATACTACGATACAAACAACTTGGGCTGTATATCTAACTCTCATTAAGGTTATGAAACCTTTCATCCGTTCCATTAGGATTCATCTTCTGTTTGGTTTCCTTTGATTTTAGGTTCTGTATAAATCTTTATTCCATAAAACAAAAAAAATTCTTTGAATATGATCTGAGTATCCGTTTACTTCACGTTAGGAATCTTTCACACTTTTCGAAAACAAATTCGTAGAGTAACTAGGTTTTTGGAAGTTCCACTTCAATTATTAGATCAAACATCCCAGAGACAGTATTAGTTCTTCAGATATTGGAAATTTTTCCTATATTATTGAATACTTCCACATCTTTTTCCTTTAATTTATCCGATTATATATGTGGCTACATTATCTAACTTACCATATATTATCCTAATATTGCTGTTTATTCTTCAATAGTAAAAAATATACTTAAAATAATTTACATTATGTAAAGTTAATTTCCAATAACATTATATATCTGTTATATTATTTATATTTGTTAGTGATTATGTATGTATGCATATCGTGAGGTTTATAAACTCGACAAATGGATCAGTTCTCTTCATAATGATATCACGAAAAGAGAAGGTGTGGAATTATATGCCCTTCCCCATCTCGGTGTTAGCTTCATTGAAATAAGCGCTCCCTCCGAGGTGGAAATTCAGAGCATTGATAAACAGTGTACCAGTAAAATCATTTCATTCTGCGAAAAACAGAATATCGAAGAACATCTCTTCGGATCATTAACTAAATTTTAACTCAGTGGATACCTGTTTTCATTTTCAGTTCTTGCTATATCATTGCACTCTTGTATCATTATTCTTCAGTTCTGCACTTACATAAGGTAAATACTATTCATTGTGTGAGATGCTTCTCCGGACCATGAGTTTGAATATTGTGCAATCTTAACTTCGTAATTGTATCTTAGATGATATTTTTAGAGGAATTCCCTCTTCGAGCGAACGCGTTAAGTGACAATAGTTTATTGTCAACTCAGTGCATTCTTCAGCCTTTGATTTATCATCTATCGGTACTTCAACATTAACGATAATTGTTATCTCAGATACTCTGTAGCCCTTAGGACCCGAATATTCAACCGTTCCTTGTACTGACACTCTTAATTCTTTTAGGTTTAGATTGAGTCTTTCTTTAAAATATATAAAAGTTGTGAGAATACATCCACCAATTGCTGTGAAAAAAAGTTCATCAGGGCATGGAGCACTGCTCATCCCGCCAAATTCTGTAGGCATATCAAGCTTTATTTTGGGGAAACCTCGTATGTTTACATGACTACCGCTTCGTTTGTCCCATATAAGGTCAAGTTCATATTCTAGTTTTTTAGAGAGTTTCATTGTTTTTTCTTCCACATACTTTACTTTATTTAACAAAATATCTTACCTAAGAATTATAGGTTAGCCTAAAAAGGAGTACTTATACGCTTAGTTTAGTAGCACTCATGTTTTTAAAAATCGCTGGTTTATGCTTGGACCAAGTTTGTCTATCTCTAGAATGAAATTCTTCGTTGTTGAAGTTAACTTTATTTAGTAGATGCAATTTATTTTTGTAATGTGCAACTAATACATCTAAACCAATCTTGAGTAATTTCCTTTACATCTTCTAATTCTCTTTTCAGATCAATTTCTGAAAATGCATTTATTTCTCCAAGTATGGATGTTAATAATGTTGTAGTTTTGAATAATTGTTAATATATTCTGCATTGATAGTTACAGTAATGAATAGTAAAACTTTGCATCTCTTAGCAACCTATAAACTGTACATTTACAGGTGGATATCGTTCGCGATAAACCTATTTGAGAAGGTTAACTCAAATCTTGCTTTGAGCTTACTTTGATACTGGCCGTTTTAGATGATTGTCTTCGATATGATGATAGTTGCTGTTTCTTTTACGCCTGGTATTTTCCGGACTTTATTGAAGACGAATTCGTCGAGTTCCTCTATCTTTGAGAACTCTACTGCGATAATTAGGTCATAAATTCCATATGTGGAGTTTGCTTTGCTAACATTAGAAAGTTTAGCTATTTCAGAGAATGTTTCTTCATCTTTTCCCGCTTCAACCTTCACAAGTATATATGCTTGTACCATTTCACTCACCATAATTTATTGTTACATATTTTCTTACTATCTATTTATAAAAGGTTATCTTATTTTCTAATACTTCAGAAGTCCATACATCATATTACAGTTTATCATAATTGATAAAGAGTTTAACAGAGACCGCATATGGTTATATTACGTTAAGAATGGCTTTTAATGTGGTGTGTATCAAAAATTTTTCAATTTATAATCAATACTGGATTTGCTAAACTGAGCGCTCCAAAGGTGAAAATTTAAATGTATAATCAACTGTCCATAAGTTCCTTTAATTCTTAGAAAACCAAAAAAATCAATATTTTATCCATAATACATCAAGATAGCTTTAACTTAGACATGACTAAGAACAAGAATTGTAAGGTTATACAAATACAATTAACAAACGGTCCAAGCCCGGTCCATAACCCATCAATAAATCAACTATTATAACTAGCGAACACTCACAGTTAAATGACAAGAAATAGATGAATGGCTACCTATAGTATTATTTGACACCAAATCCACATTTATCAGGTATTCTAAAAAAATATGAATATTCAACAGTTAATTGTACTTGGTGGAACGATATGTCAAATCTTATACCCTATGCTATGGATTCTCAGCGATATATTGCAGCCAGGTTATAGTCATATCCGTGATGATTTGAGCTCTCTTCTCTTTAAAAAAGGGGATTATATTCATGTCTCTGATAGAGATGGGAAGGTAAATGGTAATGATAATATTATTTAAGTATTAAGAGATATCACTGAGCGAAAAAAAATGGAACAAAAACTAAAAGAATTAGAAGAAAAGTTCAAGGCTTTATTTG
>DAOVAG010000130.1 GCA_030671165.1 Candidatus Bathyarchaeota archaeon
TGTTTAATTCTCCCTGTTTTTCTGGAATATTCAACTTTAACATCATCTGGAAACATTTTCTGCCCAATCTTACTTTCAAACTGATAGTTAGCAACACCTCTAATCCGTTCAAGGTCGAAAACCCGTCTTTTCATAAGTAAACCTCCCTGTTAGAAATCTTAAGTATAGCCTTGTCTATAATAAACTATACATATTTAGGAAGGAATTTTTAAATTATGGAATGTGAAGTCTGTGGAAATGAAATCTACGGTAAAACAATTAGAGCCATAATTGACGGTGTAAAACTTTTCGTATGCTCCAACTGTGCTAAATTTTCATCATCAGTTTGGAAGCGAGATTCTGCCCAATCTGGTTTAACAACAAAACCTTTAGGCTATTCAACTAAACCCTCTCCACCCTTTAAGAGAAAAACTCCATCAAAACTCCCCCCATCCCTTGATCTCGTAGAAAATTTTGGACAACGCATAAGAGTGGGACGTATGCACCATAATTTAAGTCATGAAGATTTAAGTAGAAAGATAGGAATTAAAATTTCAATTCTACGTAAATTAGAGATGGGAAAAATGGTTCCCGATCAACCTCAAGCAAAAAAATTAGAGCGATTCTTAAAAATTAATATTTTACAAGCCCCCTCCGAGACCTCGAAACCTGAGAAAAATTTTGTTAATAAAGCGTCTGCACTAACTCTTGGGGATGTTGTTATCATTCAGAAGAGAGGGGTTGAGGAAGAACGCGGGTAATTTTAGTTCAAAGGCGAAAAAAAAATGAACCATCAAACTTGGATGAATTAACAAGTCTTGCTGAATCTGCAGGTTACGTTGTTGTCGCATCAATTGAACAGATGAGACGTGCAGATGCACGTTTTCAAATAGGTAGAGGAAAAGCGGAAGAACTTGCCAAACTCGTTAAGGATCTAGATGCTGCTAAGATAATCTTTGATAATGATCTTAAATCGATCCAGTCATATAACCTTGCGACAGTAACTGGAATAGAAACCATTGATCGCTTTCAATTAATCCTTGAAATATTCGCTAAGAGAGCCTCTACCCAAGAAGCTAAGTTACAAATAAAGTTGGCAAATCTTCAATATCAACTTCCACGAGTCAAAGCTTCTGTAAAATTAGCTAAAATGGGGGAACGCCCTGGATTTCTCGGTCTTGGTATGTATGAAGTTGACATACATTTTAATGCTATCAAAAAACAAATTGCAACTATAAGAAAAGAGTTAAAACGGATCAGTAAACAGAGGGATTTGCATAGACTTCGAAGAATAGAATCTAGTTTTCTCCACGTATCATTAGCTGGGTACACAAATTCGGGTAAAACAACACTATTCAATGCGTTAACTAGAGAAGCGAAATCGGTCAATCCAGGTCTCTTCACAACCCTTTCCACAACTACTCGATCAGTCTTCTTTCAAGATAAAAAAGCTCTAATTACCGATACTGTTGGTTTTATAGACCGATTACCTATCATTATGGTAAACGCCTTCCACTCAACTCTTGAAGAGACGACTCTTTCTGACGCCATCATTTTAATTATCGACTTTCATGAATCTCTTGAAGAAATAAAAAGAAAATTACTTGTTTGTCTGAATACACTCAAAGAGATAGGTACAGGAGGCATACCCATAATCACAGCTCTTAATAAAATAGATTTACTAAAAAAAGATGAAATACAAGAGAAACTTCATTCAATATCGAATGATGTGTCGAATCCCATATTAATATCTGCATTAAAGGAAATAAACTTAGATGAATTGAAGAAAAGTGTAGCAACTCATTTAGGTAATTATTTGAAAATTGCTTTTCTTTTGCCTTTAAATGATTCAACTCTCTCCTTTATCTCGAGATTATATACTCAGGTTGGATCCCTTGAAACTTACTATACAGGAAAAGAGATTAAAGTAGTAGTTACCGCTTCACCTTTATTTATGGATAAAATAAATGGACAGATCAAAAAACTTGAAGGAAAATTATTATTATTTAATGAAACAGAAAAAGATAACTGATTTTTTTTTATCTCTTATTTAAAATGATAAAAACTATACAATCTCTAAGCAAAGACAATATTTCAAATACTTACATCATATTGAGTAAGTGATTAAATATTTAGATTAACCTTATAGGCTATAAGGAGGGATCTTTAGAAATTGGAAGTAGAAGTACTCCGGCTCACTCACAGATATGTTCGAGATGAACGAATAACTACACATCTATTCTTAACAGCGCGTGCATTTGGAGCAAGTAAAGTTATCTATACTGGTCAAAGAGATGAAAAAATGGAAGAGAAAATAGGTAAAGTTACAAAAAACTGGGGCGGCCCATTTACTATTGAATATGAAAAAGATTGGAAACAAACGATAATGCGCTGGAAAGCAAGAAAAGGTGAAATTATCCATTTAACTTTTTATGGTCTTCCCATACAGAACGTTATTCAAGATATCAGAGAATCCAGAAAGAACACTCTCATTATTGTAGGTGGGGCAAAGGTTCCAGGAATCATTTATAAATTATCTGACTGGAATGTTTCTGTAACTTCTCAACCCCATTCAGAAATAAGTGCACTTAGTGTCTTCCTTCACGAATTGTTTCAAGGAAGAGAACTCTTAAAAATCTTTAAAAATGCTAAACTAAAAATAATTCCTCAACCGAGAGGTAAAAAAGTTTTAGATTTATAATAATCCAATTCGTAGATTATCTAAATGATTTACACACGTATCTATTCTAGTGTTAAAGTAAATATTTCCGTAAACATTAAACTCCACCATATTCTATATCTAGTGTTATACATTTATGGATGGATGTGAGACTTTGGCTGTTATTATTGATGATGAGATTTCAAGTAAAGTTGCAAGAATTATTGCTGGAGAAGATGCAGTTAAAATTGTTTTGTTTCTTAAGAAGACTGGTAAAGCCACAAATGATCAAATCCTTGCAGAGACAGAGCTACCTCTAAATTATATTAGAAAAATTCTCTTCAAGCTCTACAATTACTCTATTGTCCAATGCGATAGGTTACGTGATAAAGAAACTAGATGGTTTATTTTTAATTGGCGGTTTCAACCAGATCAAGTTGAAGGGTTTATAACAAATATGAAGAAGAGAGTACTTGGAATTCTGAAAGTGAGACTTGAATATGAGGCTAATAATGATTTCTATTATTGTGGCACTCAAGAATGTGACAAGTATACCTTTGAGACAGCAATGGAACAAGTCTTCCGTTGTTCTGTCTGTGGAAAACCTCTTCAACATCATGATAACAGCAATATCGTTAAATTATTAAGAGATCGAGTCGAAAAGATCGAAAAGGGATCCTCTACTTAATTTTTAACTCATTTTATAAAAAAATATTGGAGATGTGATTTGTCACACATACCCACTTATGCAGAAGCTGTAGATATGCTTGAGAAGGTTGATTGCTCTCAGCTAATTATTCAACACTGTATAACTGTCTCTCATGCTGCAGTTAAAATTGCAAAGAAGCTTCAAGCAAAAGGAGTTGATGTAGATTTAGCTCTCATTGAAATAGGTGGTTTACTCCATGATATTGGTCGGTCTAAGACACACAATGTTAAACATGCATTTTTAGGATCACAAATAGTGGCATCGTTTAATCTCTCTGAATCACTCATTAAAATAGTTGAAAG
>DAOVAG010000181.1 GCA_030671165.1 Candidatus Bathyarchaeota archaeon
TCATGTGTCATTTATGATTATCTTTAACTTTTGATTTAGTTTAAGATTGAAAAATCTTCATTTTTCATTCCAAATAATATAGTTTCAACATTTCTATAAAGCATTCATCTATTCATTTTAACGTAACATATGTGCTTTTAGATCATTAAATCTTGATTAAGAAATAAACAGATACATATAATTGAAGAAAATGAGTTATGCAGAAAAATTAATCTATTTTTTAAACATCATTCCCCTTTGTTCTGGAACAACATTCGGTGGTGGTATCTCACCTTTGATTACAGAAACTATATTGTTAGCATTGCAAACGGCCATAGCCTCTCTAGCTTCTTCTGTCACTGAGCCAATATGTGGGGATAGAACCAAATTTTGAAGCTTCAATAAAGGGTCATTTTTTGGTATAGGTTCTATCTCAAAGACGTCTAGGCCTGCTCCTGCTATGACTTCTTCAGATAAAACTTTAACAAGACTTGTTTGATCTATGACAGGACCCCGGGAAGTATTGATGATGTAAGCTGTATTCTTCATCATCCTGAGCTGTTCATCTCCAATCATTCCTATGGTCCTGGATGTTAATGAAACGTTGACTGAGATAAAATCTGATTTCTTCATAACATCATCTAATGGCATAAACTTAGCTCCAAGTTCCTTCTCTGCTTTCAAGTTACGATTTACATCAAAGTATATGAGACTCATTTCGAATCCTTTAACACACCTTTTTGCTACTTCTAATCCGATCCTGCCTAAACCAACAATTCCTAAAGTCTTTCCTTGTAAATCAAGACCATAAGAAGGATATCCAGGTGCTCTGTCTTCCCATCCTTCTCTTACATATCTATCCGCCTGCACTATCTTCCTATTACATGCTAAGAGGAGTGTTAATACCATATCTGCAACAGAATTTGAGAGAACACCTGGTGTATGACATAGATAGACTTTATGTTGTGTCATCGCATTTACGTCACAGTCATCGTAACCAACGCCATATCTTGCAACTACTTTGAGTTTTAATGCGTTCTGGAGAATCTTCTCGTTTATTTTTCCACCAATCATTCCCACTACATCGGTAAGCTGTTCTTGATATTTATTCGCATCAATGTATTCTATGTGTGCAACAAGACTTAACATCTTTATTACTTTTTCATATCTTGAAATGAATGATGGTAAGAGAACTTTTGGTTTCATCAATAAATCATCTTCCTTTTTAGAATAACCATGATTTAATACTTAAATTAATCAAACTATCTACTATTAATTCAATTTTTAGAAATAAATTAAAAATAAGTTATAATATCTAGATATAGGAGAGAAAATTTGGATTTGAGTTTAACTAAGGTCTTTGTCACGCGTCAATTATTACCACCATATCTTAAAATATTGAGGGAAGTTTGCATTCCTGAAATCTGGAGTGAAAATAATCCACCACCAAGAAAAATACTTCTTGAGAAAGTCAAGGATAAAGATGGTCTCCTATGTCTTTTAACAGAAAAAATTGACGAGGAATTGATGAATAAGGGAAAAGATCTTGTAGTAATAAGCACTATGAGTGTCGGTTTCGAACATATTGACCTAAAAGCGGCTACTGATAGAGGAATATACGTATGCAATACTCCCGGTGTCTTAACGGAAGCTGTTGCAGACTATACTTTAGCACTACTCTTAGCTACAGCAAGACGGATGACAGAGGCTGACAGTTTCATCAGAGAAAAGAAATGGACTATGCCATGGTCACCTACAATGTTACTCGGATCTAGTGTATATGGAAAAACCTTAGGACTTATTGGTCTTGGTCGTATAGGTAAAGCAGTCGCAAAGAGAGTAGGCGGTTTTAATATGAATGTCATTTATTACGACATTTATAGACAGAGTCCAGATGTAGAGAATGAATTGAATGTTAAATATTGCGAGTTCGATGAAGTACTAAAAGAATCTGATTTCATTTCTATTCATGTCCCATCAATAAAGGAAACATATCATATGATAGGAGAAAGAGAACTGAACCTTATGAAACCTTCATCAATTTTCATAAATACTGCACGGGGAGTCATAGTGGATGAGCAAGCTCTATCTAAAGCATTAAAGGAGAAGAAAATTCAAAGTGCAGGAATCGATGTCTGGGAGACAGAGCCAACCAACTTGAATAATCCCTTATTTAAACTTGAAAATACCGTTTTAACACCACACATAGCTAGTGCAACTATAGATTCTCGAACAATGATGGCTGAACTTTCTGCAAAAAATCTAGTCGCAGTTCTTAAGGGGAAGATGCCGATTTCATTAGTTAATAAGGATGTTTTAAAAGTCAGATCACTATCAGAAGTTAAAAGAATCTAACGTGTTAACTGAAGTAGTTTATTTATTACATCTTGTTAAATAGTAATTAATGTAAACAATAGGTTAATCCTAAAAAGATTTATCTCACATACATGAAGTTAAGACAATTTCATGTGTAATGGAGAGTGTATTCTTTTTTGATTAAGAACATGCAAAGTTTAGTTTCTAATGCTCGAAGTCATCAAAATAGAAAAGCTCGAAAAATCGCTTTAGAGATCCTAGAATCGACTTTAAAAGCGTCTAATCCAAAAGATCTTGTGAAGAAACAGATTCACCTTGAGGGTAACCTTCTAAAAATTGTTTCCTTTACCATCAACCTTGATAATCATGACAGAATATATGTAATAGGCGCTGGAAAAGCTAGCGGAGCAATGGCTGAAGCTATTAACGAGATTCTACAAAAAAGAATTACCACTGGTTTCGTTAATATACCTCGAAGTGTGAACCAGGATTTAAAGACTGGAAGTATCAAACTGAACGAGGCTGGACATCCTATACCAGATAAAGAGGGTGTAAAGGGTGCTAGGTGCATCATGGAACTTTTAGAAAATGTTAAAGAAAACGACCTAATTATATCCCTTATTTCTGGTGGTGGCTCAGCTCTC
>DAOVAG010000124.1 GCA_030671165.1 Candidatus Bathyarchaeota archaeon
TTAGCTTTACCGAACCTGGTATGACACGTCTGGATAATGGTAACCTTGTCTGCTTAATGCGAACAGCTCACAGACCAGGTAGACAAGATAACATGTGGTTTACATTCTCAGATGACGATGGAGTCACTTGGAGTCCAACAAAGAGATCCGGCTTATGGGGTTTCCCAGCTGATATAATACAACTTCAGGATAGACGAGTCTTAGCTATCTATGGGTACAGAAAGGCTCCGTGGGGTGTACGTGGTTGCGTCTCTGAGGATGGTTTGACCTGGGATATTAAGAACGAGTTCGTCGTAAGGGAAGGTGGAATAGCGAAGGCTTCAGGTAGTACTGGACGTCGCACTCTTTTAGAAAGATTTGTGTATGGACAATACTGGCATATAGGGTATCCAACAGTTATACAGATAAAGGATGGAACAATCATCGCGGGTTACCACGAATACAGCAAAGATGAGCCACCGCTTCAGTATCTACGCTGCACTCGTTTCGAGCTGGATTGAGAACAAAAAACTACTCAATTCCCCTACTTTTTTTATTGTAATTTATACATCATTCTAAGAATCGCTTTCCAATCCATGATTAATCTGTGGAAAACTAAGGTTTTATTCACGTCGGTTTTATATTTCACCAAACTGGATTTATCTTTAAATAGCTAGCTTAACAAATTAAAAAAAAGGTGATTTAAGTAGATGCAAAATAAATTACCGCCAAACCAACATGAAATTCCTGAACTTCTTAAGTGGAATATAGATCATCCAGGGATTATTCCAAAAAATCCTATATTTGATGTGAAAAAATGGACGTTAACTGTAGATGGGGATGTAGTTAATCCACTTACGTTAACTTGGGACGATTTTCTTAAACTTCCTTCCGTTGAATTGAAAAGTGATTTTCATTGTGTTGAAGGGTGGAGTGTCAGGAATCTTGTTTGGTGGGGGGTTAAATTTCAAAGTTTGGTTCGAATTGTAAAACTAAAAGAAGCAATTAAATATGTTTTTTTTGAATGTTATGATGGGTATACTACATCTTTAGATCTTGATGATCTTCTTGAAGATAATGTTCTTTTAGCTTACAAACTTAATAGTGAATGGCTTGAAATACCTCTTGGTGGCCCATTAAGATTAGTCATTCCAGATAAATACGCTTACAAAAGTGCAATGTGGCTTAAACGGATCACTTTTACAAAAATTAAAGAACTTGGATATTGGGAGAAAAAAGGATATAGCGATACTGCCGATATCTGGAAAAATGATCGTTTTGTACAAGAAAAGAGAATAAATGATTAACGCAAAATATTATGATGTTTTTTTCAGATGATCCGCTGAGGAATTATTCAGCTGATAATTATTATCTAATATCTACAATTATCTAAAGTTAATAATAGACTAATATGGATAGAAGATTAAATTCATAAGGTCTATCATCTTTTACCTTTTGGTATGCATATTAACACTTATGATAATAGGAGTTTCTATGCTGTTTGTGTTACGAACTTTCTCCTTCGAGTTGAGTGGGGTATTAGCACAAGCATGCTTCCGCTCTATGTCCATGAACATGGAGGTTCACCTCTGGAAGTTGGTTTTATTTTTACTATTTTTGCAGGATTGAACTTTTTTTCTAATTTATTTTGGGGGCTTGTCTCAGATTATTTTGGTAAGCGGAAATTATTCATTGTTTTGGGTATGGCTTTTATTGTACCAATCTTTATTCTGATGTCTGTACAAAAGGATATTTTTCTTCTCATTTTATTACGAGGGAGTACTGCTATCTTCAAAGGTGCTATAGTTCCTTGCAGTTGGGCTCTCGTTTCTGACATCTCTCCACCCAGAAAAGTTGGGAGTAACATGGGTGTTCTTAGCTCTATTGAAATGGCTGGTTTCGCTTTAGGTCCAGCACTAGGAGGTCTCATTACAGACCGGTTAAGTTTTTCCATTTTATGGATTTTTGTAGCGGTTATATGTCTTGCTGGTTCTATAGTCTTCCTTTTTTTTGGTTCTGATTCACCAATGATAAAAAGTAACACTAGAAAGAGTTTATTTGAAGGAATAAAGAAACATGAATCGTTCTCAAAAATATTTGTATTGTGTATCTCTTTCTTAATTTTCCTCTTCGGAATGAGTCTCCTAGGGCCAAATCTTAACGTGTACCTCTATGATGACCTAGGATTGAGCCGAACAATGGTGGGAACAGTCTCTCTTATTGGGACAGGTGTCGCGACTCTTATCCAACCCATCATTGGCTTATACTCCGATAAATATGGGAGAAAACGTTTTCTAATCCTTGGAGCTCTCAGTTTAACCTTGGGAAACATTGTCCTGTTTTTTGCCCAAAACTTATCTTTTGTTCTCATCGCACAAATCTTGATAAGTAATTACAACATCTTTCAGTTCATAGGATCAGCGTATATATCTGATGTTATACCACAAAAAGAAAAAAGCACAATGTTAGGTATCTTTGGTTCAGTAGGCTCTCTCTCAAGATCTCTGGGAGCGATAGTAGGTGGATACATAATCACTCTCACAAGTATTCGAACATTGACATTAATTAGTATCATTTTTCCTATAGTAAGCATTACAATAGTCTTATCTTTATTAAAAGAATCTCTGACTCTTTTTAAGAATAAGGATTGAACAAAAGTATTATCGACCCCTAACAAGATTCAAAATTTTTTGTTAACGATACATTTGAAACTATGTTTCTAAGTTACAATTAATGATAGATTATTCTATAACAAAATATTCCTGTTTATTCGTTAATCTGTAAAGGTATTGGATGATAGGTAAATGAGTTTGTAAGCGTTCTTTTATTGCTCACAAATACAATTGATATTTCTCTCGAAGTCCTGTATATTACTTGGAAATTAATGAATTGATATGTGTGCCACGAACGAGAGACGGCATATTTAAACATAACAGAGTTTGATAGATTATTAGGACATGTTTTTTTCTAAAGATTTTCTATGGGGGATTTCTCAAAGCGGATTTCAATCTGAGATGGGAGACCCCTTAGGAAAAAGCATAGATGCGAATACTGATTGGTATAACTGGGTTCATGATCCTATTAATATAAAAAAGGGTGTAGTTAACGGAGACCTTCCTGAAAATGGAATTGATTATTGGAATAGATATAAGAAGGATCATGAAATCGGTCAAAGTCTAGGATTGAATGCTTTTCGGATAGGGATAGAATGGAGTAGAATATTCCCAAAGAACACATCAAATATTGAAGTTGACCTTGAAAGAGATGAAGATGGAACAATTTCAAAAATAGAAATAAATGAGACTTCTATTGAAAAACTCGAAGAAATGGCTGATAATAATGCATTAGACCATTATAGAATGATTATTGAGGATCTTAGATCTAGAGGTTTAATGGTATTTATTTGTCTTAACCATTTTACATTACCTATATGGCTTCATGATCCAATTCGGGTCCGAAATACAAAGCTCAGAGATGGACCTAAAGGATGGATAGACGAGAGAAGTATAATAGAATTCACAAAATATGCAGCTTATATTTCATACAAATTGGGTGATATTATTGACAAATGGGTGACAATTAATGAACCCATGGTTGTAGCTGAAACGGGATATCTAACAGATAAAGCTGGTTTTCCTCCAAGTTTATTTAATTTTAAAGCTGCTAAATCCGCTGTTTTTAATATGGCAGTTGCCCACGTTCATGCTTATAATGCAATAAAAAAATGGGATACAATAAAAGCTGATCAAGATAATAGTACATCTGCTGAAATAGG
>DAOVAG010000045.1 GCA_030671165.1 Candidatus Bathyarchaeota archaeon
CCCCATTTATTTGTCTTCACTCCCGTTGCACTTCTTGCGACGATGGGGTTGGCAGCTGTTCCAATAGCTACAATGACCATGTCTACTTGTAGGATAAAATTTGTTCCATCTATGGGAATGGGTCTTCTCCTTCCTGATTCATCAGGTTCACCTAATCTCATCTTGACACATTCCATTCCCTTTATGTCACCCTGATCATCACCTAATATTCTTAAAGGAAGTGTAAGAAAGTCGAATATTATCCCTTCTTCTTGAGCATGGATAAGTTCCTCCTTCCGTGCTGGTGCTTCCTTGATTGTCCGTCTATAGACAATGTGAACTTCTTCGGTACCTAACCGTAAAGCGGTTCTCGCTGAATCCATAGCAACATTTCCTCCACCTATAACAGCTACTTTTTTTCCAACTTTGATCGGTGTATCATATTTTGGAAATGCATAGGCTTTCATGAGATTGGAGCGAGTTAGGAACTCGTTTGCGGAATAGACATCATTGAAGTTTTCTCCGGGAAGATGTAGAAATCGTGGTGCACCAGCACCATTCGCTAAGAAAATGGCGTCAAATTCTTCTGCCAATTCATCAACACTCTTTGTTAAACCTACTATAAAATCTGTTTCGATGGTTACGCCTAATCTCTTAATTTCACCTATTTCATATTCTACAATGGCTTTTGGTAATCTGAATTCAGGGATTCCATAAACTAATACACCGCCCGGTTTATGAAGCGCTTCAAATAAAGTCACATCATAACCAATCTTCATCAAATCAGCAGCACATGTTAAACCCGCTGGACCAGAACCGACTATCGCTATTTTCTTATTTTTCTTTTCAATTTCCACTCGTTCAAGATGTATTTTATTATCCCGAGCCCAATCAGCAATAAAGCGTTCTAATCGCCCTATATGAATAGCCTTGTTTGATTTATTCCATACACATGTTTTGGAACATTGTTCTTCTTGTGGGCAGACTCTACCAGTTATAGCAGGAAGATTATTCGTTTTTAATAAAGATAAATATGAACCTATAAAATCTTCCTCAACAATTTTTGTTATAAATTCAGAAATATTTACGTCTGCTGGACAACCAGCCACACATGTTGGAGAGTTACATTGAAGACATCTTTGAGCTTCATAAATAGCATCTTCTTTCGTATAACCCACAGGAACTTCGGTAAAATTGTGAATTCTTTTCTTGACATCCTGCGTAGGCATATCCCTTGGAGTTCTTTTACCTCTTTCTTTCATAGGTATCATTTTAGCCATTACAAATCTACTTCCTTTGGCATTGTTTCTCGTACATTTTTAAAGATAGTTTTTCTAGTTCTGTGTATCGTTTTAGTCGATTCATGAACTCTCGCCAGTCAACTAAATGGCCGTTAAACTCAGGACCATCAACACACGTATGTTTTGTTTGACCATCCACAGTAACTCGGCATGAGCCACACATACCGGTTCCATCAACCATAATTGCGTTTAAACTGACAATCACATCAATTCCAAAAGGTTTTACAACAGCACAAGTAGCCTTCATCATGATTGCTGGACCAATAGCCCACACTTTTCTAACATTTTTTTCTCTTTGCAAAATCTCCTTTAAAACCTCTGTAACAAACCCTTTTCTCATATAACTTCCATCATCAGTTGTGATATTGAGCTCTGTGGAAGCTTCTTGCATCTCTTCTTCCATAATGATTAACTCCTTTGTCCTTGCACCAAGGATAGCTATGACTTTATTTCCTGCCTCCTTTAGAGCTCTCGTTATAGGATGAACACAAGCGATTCCAGTCCCGCCACCTATTGTAATCACAGTACCATATTTTTTAATTTCAGAGGGTTTACCTAATGGACCTACAAAGGAGAAGAGTTCATCACCAATACTCATTTGAGTCAATTTCATAGTGCTAGTACCTGCTGTCTGGAATACAACTTGTACCCAGCCTTCTTCGCGATTATAATCAGCAACTGTTAAGGGAATGCGTTCTCCTTTCTCATCAATCATTAAAATGATAAATTGGCCAGGTTGAACTTTCATAGCGATCTGTGGAGCTTTAATCCACATGGAATAAATAACATCATGCCACTTTTCTACTCTTATGATTTTAGACATCATTCAAACGTACCTTTCCATTCTTGGTAGTTTACTACTTCTTTAATATTTCCTGGGGGGTACACAGTATTCTCTGAATAGTTTAATTGTCAAGTCTATTTACCAGCTTTAATTTTTTATCTGCTAGTGAATAGAAAAAAAGAAAATTTGGAGTATGTTAAAAAGAAGGAAAAGGTTTAAGGGAATAAACCTAAGACCCCTAAAGCTTCAGCTACTCTACTAACACCAAGTACGTAAGCGGCCAGCCTCATGGAAATATTACGTTTTGTTGAAATCTCAAGAACATCATTAAAAGCCTTAACTATCTTCTGTTCAAGCTTCTGATTCACTTCATCCAATGTCCAGTGTAAACGATTCAGGTTTTGAGCCCATTCGAAATAGCTCACAGTTACCCCACCACAGTTAGCTAAGATATCAGGGATCATCATAACACCTTTTTTATGTAGTATCGCACCAGCTTCAGGAGTTGTAGGACCATTAGCACCCTCAGAAATAATTTTAACTTTTATACGAGGAGCATTTTCCTCTGTTAACACGTTCTCCAAAGCGGCTGGAATGAGAATATCGCAATCTAATTCAAGAAGATCTTTATTTGCAACATACGTAGAATCTTTAAAATCAACAACACTGCCCGTGCGTTTCTTATGTTCAAGCACTTTAACAGGGTCCAAACCATTCTGATTGAATATACCACCTTTACTATCGCTTATCGCAATGATAATGCATCCCATCTCACGCAATACTTGAGCAACACTTCTTCCCACCTTACCATATCCTTGAATGGCCACTGTTGCACCGTTCATATCAATACCGAGATGCCTAGCGGCTTCTCTTGTACATAAAGCAGCACCACGTCCAGTAGCACCAGCCCTTCCCTCCGATCCACCAACAGAAATAGGTTTACCTGTAACGACCCCTGGAACTGCGTAACCTTGAAATTCACTATAAGTATCTAATAACCAAGCCATCGTCTGTGAATCAGTATAGATATCAGGCGCAGGGATGTCCTTGAATGGACCAATATCACGAACTATACTCGAAGTATATCTTCGAGTTAAACGTTCCAGTTCAGCAGAAGACATTTCTTTTGGATTACAAGTGATTCCGCCTTTGGATCCACCATAAGGAATATCGGCAACAGCACACTTCCACGTCATCCATGCGGCTAAAGCCTTAACTTCATCTAAATTCACGTTTGGATGATATCGGATACCGCCTTTATAGGGACCTCGATGCCTTGAATATTGTACTCTATACCCTGTGAACACTTTGATGGTTCCATCGTCCATTTTCACAGGAAGTGAAGTGATGACAACTCTATTAGGATGTTTGAGTACTTCAACGATCTTTTTGTCCAAGCTTAATTCTTCAGCTACAAGATCTAGCTGTCTCATAGCAGCTTCAAACGGATTTGTATCATTTAATGACATAGGATATTATCAGATTATATATTATTAATAAATCTTATTGGATAATCCTTAAAAGGTAAACAATTGGAATCTTTAAAGTAATAATTGAAGAGGGATATGGAATGTTAACCGTAAGTAAAAGGGCACGAGATATTAGATATGCAATTAGAGACGTCGTCGTATTTGCAAAAGAGATTGAAAAGAAAGGTAAAGAGATATTATATCTGAATATAGGCGATCCAGTAAAATACGATTTTGATACCCCTGAACATATAAAAAACGCATTGATTAAAGCGGTACGGGATGGATCCAATTCATACTCTGCATCTGAAGGCGTTCTAGAACTTCGAGAAGCCATATGCAGAAAAGAGAAAAAAGATAGTGATATAGATATTTACTCGAATAAGGTGATGGTAACTAATGGTATATCTGAGGGCCTCCAAATGCTTTTAGGGGCTTTAATTGAGAAAGGAGATGAACTTCTAGTTCCAGACCCTACATATCCACCATACACGGCATATATGAAATTTTTTGGAGGGAAACCAGTTACATATAAGACCGTTGAGGAAGATGGATGGCAACCTGATGTAAATAATATCAGGTCTAAAATTACAGATAAAACAAAAGGAATCGTGATAATAAACCCTAACAATCCTACTGGTGCCATGTATGATCGGAAGGTCTTAAGGGAAATAGGTGATGTAGCAGCTGAACATGAGCTTATCATCATTTCTGATGAAATTTATGATAAAATAGTATATGAAGGATCATTTACAAGTACATCTTCTGTGGTAAAAGATGTACCTATTGTGGGTTTAAATGGTTTTTCAAAAGTTTATTTAATGACAGGATGGAGACTTGGCTATGTCTATTTTAATGATCCAGAAGATGAGTTGAATGAACTTCAAGAGAGCATGAAAAAAGAAGCGAGAATAAGACTTTGCCCTAATACACCTGTTCAGAACGCGGCTGTAGCAGCACTTGATGGCCCACAAGGTCACATTAAAGAGACAGTAGGAAAGTTGCGCTTAAGGCGTGATTACGTATTTAAGAGAATTAACGAGATTGAAGGAGTTAGCTGTACTAAACCTGAGGGAGCGTTTTACTGCTTCCCGAAAGTAGATGCAATTGGTTCAAAATGGAAAAATGATAAAGAGTTTGTACTTGACTTTTTGGAGAAGGAGAATGTTCTTCTTGTGCATGGATCAGGATTCGGTACAACTTATGGTGCAGGACATTTCAGAGGAGTCTTTCTACCTCCGATAGATATGCTTGAAGTCGCATTTGATCGATTAGAGCGGTTTCTTTCTTAACTCCTAATCATCCTTTTAATAGAACTGAAGGGGTTATCAACTAAGGGAGTGTTGTCCGGAATATTAGAAACTTGAGGTGTACTATTCAAAATTCTAAACATCATTCACGAACAGATCTCATAAGATAGTTTTATGTGATTGTTGGATGAGTATAAAGTCTTATATTCACGATCATTACGGGAAGGTTTGAGTTTAGGAAAAAGAAAAAATTTGTGACCACCAAACAGATAGCACTATCTGCTCATCAAGAACTATCTTGAAAGAGTGTCAGCGTAGAAGGTCTTGAGGTCTAGGTGGTGATGGGCTCATTCCTTTTCTCTTCCTAATTTCTTGAACAACAGACATTTGTAAACTGTTGGGGACAATATCCCATCTGGAAAACGCGGTTCCCCAAAAGGCTCTACCATGAGTAGAACCCCTGAGAACTTCGGATAGATCGAGAGATTCAGAAGTTGGAAATTCTCCGATAATGTGAGTCATATGTCCCCTCTGTTCAACGGAAAGAACTCGACCTCTCTTTTGTGAGATAATACTTGTGATTATACCAACTTGTTCAAGTGGTGTTCTAACATCAAGTTTGAGTAAAGGTTCTAAGAGGACGGGTTGTGCTGAGAGCATAGCTGCAAATATGCCGGATCTCGTAGCGGGAATTATTTGACCTGGACCGACGTGAACAGAGTCTTCATGAACCGAAGCGTCTTCAAGTTTAATCTTGACTCCTCGAACGGGCTCCCCGGATAATGGCCCAGCCTCCATGGCATCCATGAAGCCTATAGTTATCGATCCTTTTATTTGATCCAGTCTCTGGACACCTCGAGTTGCATTTATGAAGATGTTTCCCCTACTATCAACTTCCCAAACGCCTCTTGCCTCATCTGTTGGCCAACCATGATCGCGAAGAATTTTTGAAACGTTGCGTTTATCCATTACGAGGTTAATTTTACCACTTCTAATTAAATCAACTATTTCAAGTTCCATTGGTTCAACGGATAACATCAGGCGGTTAAGTCTATTTGGGGACTTGCTCTCGAAGGGGCCCCTTGAACGTTTTATACTCTCCCTGTGAATGACTATTGGATTAGATGTGGTAGTGTTAAGGTTAGTTTTATCTATCCACGTCTTAGCAATTTCCAAATGTAATTGTCCCATACCTGATATTAAATATTCACCAGTCTCCTCATTGATCTTTGTCACTAAGTTAGGATCTTCTATTGAGAGGTTACGCAAAACATTTACTAATTTAGGAAGATCACGGCTATACTTCGGTTCAATAGCCATCGTTATCACGGGTTCTGTAACGTATTTTACAGCTTCAAATGGTACAATGCCCTTGGAAGAGGATATAGTTTCGCCGGCTCTGGCTTTTGGAACACCTAAAAGAGCAGGGATGTTTCCTGCAGGGAGAGAGCCAACTATTTCTCTATGGGAACCCATGTATATGCAAACTTGTTGAACTCGAGAATCAGCTCTGGCGTTTACAAGATAAACCGTTTCGCCCTCACTAACCGTGCCTGAGAACAACCTTCCTGTAGCAACCACACCTGCTTGCTTATCAACGTTAATGTTGATCACACTCATGACAACAGGTCCATTTTCATCGCATGCAATCATTGCTTTCCCAATTTCGCTGTTAAGATCACCATG
>DAOVAG010000029.1 GCA_030671165.1 Candidatus Bathyarchaeota archaeon
TGGACATGTTTGAATCTATGTCTTCTTGAAGTATCCTGGTCTTGGAGAGTAAATCATCCCATCTCTTGTTAACTGATTAAGAAGGTTGCTTGCTTCCATTTTTTGGATACCGTACTCATTCTCTAATCTCTCGTATAGGGCCCCTTCACGGATCATACCAACAGTTTTCTCAGCCTCTACTATAATGGAGATAACCACTTGCAATCTATCTCTTACGCTCTTTGGTCTGCCAGTCATTAGGATGTCTATATCAAACTTGCCCGATGTCAAGTCAATGCCAACTTGTTCAAGTGACTTTCGCATTAAGATTATCGCAGCTTGAGCGTCTTCAACTGTTATTTCCTTTCGTAAAGCAGCCCTAGCTCGAGATTCAGATAACCTGATGAGACCTTCCAACTGTCGGGCTGTTATCGCTATGGGTGACTCGCTAGATTCAGTATTACGCATCTGAAGATAAAATTCTTTAAGACGATTCATCGCCTCGTCTGTTAGAACTGGTTTAATCTGTTTTGCATAACTAATGTACTTCCGCAGCATCTGAGGTTGGATTGGAGGATCAACAGGAGCCCTGCCAGTTCTGTGGAGGGCTAAGATGTGTTCAGCCATCCGCTCATCGACGTCCTTAATCGGCTCATCTCTAATGATAAATATCAAGTCAAATCTTGAGAGAACTGTCACTGGAAGATTGATGTTTTCCACTACGGTCCTGAAGGGATCGTAACGACCCAAGGCAGGGTTTGCAGCGGCTAAGATCGCTGTTCTCGCATTTAATGTTGCCACGATTCCTCCCTTAGCTATAGAGACAGTTTGCTGTTCCATAGCTTCGTGTATAGCTACTCTATCTTCCTCTCTCATTTTATCCATCTCATCTATCGCACATATACCTCGATCTGCAAGTACCAAGGCACCGGCCTCAAGTGTCATCCCACCTGATTTCTCCCTTATGACAGCAGCTGTCAAACCTACAGCTGAGGAACCTCGTCCACTCGTATATAGCCCTCTAGGAGCAATCTTTGTTACGTACTGTAGCAATACACTCTTTGCTGTACCTGGGTCTCCAATTATGAGTATGTTGGAGTCACCTCTGATGGTTATTCCTTCTGAAAGATGTTTTTGTACACCACCGAATAGGAGGTACATAACAGCTTCTTTGATGTTTGGGTAGCCGTAGATAGATGGCGCTATAGATCTTACGATCTTGTCATGTATACGGGGATCCTTTGAAAGTTCTTTTATCGATTTCTCTTCCTCTGGAGAAAGCTCTTGTAGCTCGGGTTCTTTTCCAGCAACATCTATGAAATTAGTTTCTAAAAAGATGTCGAACATTCTTAGGGTTCCCCTTCGTGGTAAGTAGGCTTTGCTCGTTCTAACGATTCCGGTTATGGTCACCCTATCTCCAGGTCTCGCAACGTCAACTAAATCATCAATGAGTCTGACATCAACCCATCGTGGTAGTTGACCTGGAGGTAAGTCTTCAGGTCTTTCTTGTACTCTTATCTCTTGTGAATCTACGAATTCAGATTTTGCTTCTACGACCTCAAAAGGCCCCGTGCGTTGGCAGGCTGAGCAGAATGGAGGGTAAGTTATAAACGCACCTGTTTGTTCAAGAGATGACTCGTTTTCACATCTTTTACATTTGAAGATGGCTTTCGTTAGAAATGGGCGGATTGATGAGGCTCTAACGAGAATTCCGTCAACGAAAATTAGTTTACCTATATGTTGAGAACCCATTTTACGTAATTGTGTCTTCTCCGGGAGATTTTTAAACATCACACGTATCTTGTCAATACTTTCTGCATATTCAGGGTCTTCGATCTTCAATTGGTATCTAGCTGCTTCCTCTGAATACCGTAAGTATTCGTCTGGTTTATCTATGATTTTAGTTGCAAGATCTAAATCAATAGTCAGAAGATCCTCAAAATTTATTAACAAAGATTTGGTTCCGGAGATAGCCATTTGAGATAGACGTTTTCTATATTGATACTCGCCTTCCTCATTCTTGTAAGATTTTAAAAGGTTTTGGAAGCGTTCAACTGGGCTTAATGATTGTTCATTTCTCATTTAGAAACCTCCAACCTTGAAAATATCTGTGTTCCACTTCGATATCTTAGTGTGAATATCACTATATAGAATTCTCTCTTCCATAGCAAGATTTCTAAGAATATTTTCAGTTTGCATAGAAGTAGCAGCGAGATAAACAATCTTCTTTAATCTACAGTTAACTATATCATGGGCTAATCTAATTGAACGGTCGTACTCGACAGCAAAGGAGGCATCACTTACAGCCTTCTCCTTTAATGAATTAAGGTACCTCCTGAGTTTAGGATAGAAATATTCAGGTAGAGATGAAATTTGTCTTCCTGTTTGAAGTCGAGTCTCTCTCCAGTGTATCTTATTCAGAGAGATACTATTCATAGCATATTCATCGTGATATCGGGCATAACCCGATTTTATTAACTCAGAAGCTATCCAGTTTTGTATTTCTATATCTATACCTTTCTTTAAAGGTCCTATAGTTATACTCCCAATTTTTAAAGGTTTAAGATTTTTGAGGATAACAATTTTTGTAGAAGTATTTTTGAAATCGAAATCTAAATCATTTATAGTTAAAGTTGAAGATTCAGCCAAGTAAATACAACCCCAATAGTTAATAGAGAACAGAGGATTGAGATATAAATGTCGGTTTTTTTAGAAACAGAATAATTAGTCTTTTCTACGTTCTTTTTGAAGGTCGAGAACTAGGTCTTCCTCTGGTCTTGTAGGAATTCGATACTTAACATATTTATCATCTAGGGAAAATTTAGCAGGATGTGGAACTCGCACGTTTCCCCCACAATTTGGACATAAATCAAGATGCAAAGTGTATTTTCCACAATCCTTACATCGCCTTAAGAGCCATTTCACCATTTCTTTACGCCCTTAAGGTTTTCGTATGAATTTACCTTCTCCCCCATTATCTTCCATGATCTTTACAGCTCTCTTAGTGGCTTTTTCGAGTAAGGCCTCAGCTATTTTATAATTGTTAGCGAAAACATCAATACGATACTTCGGTGCTCCCGTAACATAGATTTGTATCTCAGTATTTTTTGGTTTTTTGAAGCTTTTTGCCTTGGCGAAAGCTTTCTTAAGCAGAGAGATACCGTCAGGTTTATTCGATTTTAATTCAAGAATGCCACCTATCTTGACTTGGGGGATGCTTATCTTACGTTTAACTAGTTGAGTTAAAACTGTTGCCCATTTACGGGGTACATCGATTTTAATTAATGCATCTTCACCCAGTATCACTGCTTGTTCCATTCCCAAATAAATGCTCCCAAAATGGTCTTCAAGAGGAATTCCTATTTTCTCATATGCTTCGTCTGAACTAATTCCTATTGATTCAGCGGCCGTATCTAAAAGTTTTTTACCTCGATTTTCCTGTTTCCATTGGAGAAGTTTCTTCTTTCTCTCCATATCTGAAACCCGTCTAAGGGAAACATCGATGTGTAGTTTATTGGGATCAACTCTCAATACTTTTAAGACCGTTTTCTGTCCTTCTCTAACATGGTCTTTAATGTTCTTTACCCATCTTGTGGAGAGTTCAGAGATGTGTAGAAGACCCTCAACATCATTGTATTCATCTAGAGTTACATAGGATCCGTAGGGAACAACACGTGTTATCGTAACAACGACCAATTCCCATGGTTCAGGTAAAACTATCTCATCCATACTCATTCACCTACTTGTTAGAGTTTAAAGACTATGTATACACATCAAGGATTTCTCCTTTGATCTTTGATCTTCCACCTGTCGGTTCAGCTAATATTCCATCACAAACGTTACATCGTACAACAGTCGATGCGTTACCGAAGACTACTTGCTCATTACCACAATCGTGACATTTAACGAGGAGAAATCTACTTCTCGGTTTTGGGATTAAATCTATCCACCTAGACATTTACCACACCTTTATGTTACTATCTCGATTTTTCTCATTCTTATCCCCAATCTCTCGACTGTATGACCACATGTACTACATTTTAATAATAAGACTTGTTTCTTCGATGTCTTTGAAAATTTCCTCTGTCTTGGATCCCTCTGTCCACCGTAACCTTTCCTCTTCCGTATTACGCTCCGCCTATTGCCCTCAGCCATCTTACGGTCTCTTCCTTTCTTATAGAGGGAAACAGCGTGAGATCGATGTTGCCTGCACTTGGGACAGTACGTCCTGATGTTTCGAGGTACCTTCAACGTGATCACCGAAATTTATCATATAAGATAATATTATTGTATTTATGTGTTTTCACGAAAAAATTCCATGGTGACTTATAAGCATTTATTGAAAAGATGGGAGAGTTGGTCAAGTATTGAAGCATCAATTTTACCAGCTTTATCTAGAGCTTATAATGGATATATTGAATAAATGAATTCTAACTGTGGTTAGTATTCTCATTGAGTTCCTATTTTAACAGCTACACCACGTTTTATCAAGCTCTCTGCGTTTTCAGTAGGGAGGGAAACCACGTCTTCAACCTTAAAAGGTCCATAGGTTTTCATATTCGAACCCACTATAGCGGGTATATCTTTTAGGAACCTAACTACTAGTATCTTTGACTCCTCTGTCCTTTTGATTTCTTTAATATTGGGGTTTTGACCCTTGAGTATTTTTTGTTTAATGCTCTTAATTTGGTCGATTGTCATGGAAATACTGTTGTAGATAATATCTTCCTCTGAGGTTAAATAATTATATGGAACTTGTTCACTGTTAAAGAGGACAGTTGAGATTTTAGAGTATCTTATTTGAATCAGATCATTGACGATCTTCACCAAGTTTTTTTGTTTCTCAAGAGCAAGGTGTGCCAGGAGGGTTTTACCATCCAACAGTTCAATCTCGTCCTTTAGATCCTTAAGGTATAAGCTTAGTTCAGCAAAGAAGCGCTTATCTAAAGGCTGAATTTTTGGATCTTCCTTCTCCTTTTTCCAAGCCTTATAAAGCATAGTGTAGTCCATACGTCTTATCACTAGGAAAATGGGTTCAATATCTTATATTAAACATAGTCTCTTAGATCTATAAAGGTGATCTTTTAATCAGTTAAAAGGGCGGCTCTTTTACAGAATAAGTATATCGCCGCAGCCATCGGTAGCTTAACAATCTCTCTTCTATAGGGCCCATAAATGTCTTCTCCTATTCGGAAGCGATGAGCTGCTAAAACGTAAACCTTTAATGTACCCTTACTGAATGCCACTGCTTCTCTGAGAGGATCGAATCTTTCCAAGGATTTGGATGGAATACTTATTACTTTAAGCCCTGTTTTTCCGTGAAGTGTCAACGGCATCCTTATTAGTCTATGAATGTCAATCGTGACAACAGTGTCAATATTGACTGATTGATTATCCACACTAGTCTCAACCAGCTTTTCCCAAGTCTTTATGCCTATACCCTTTATTGACCCCCAAGAATTCCCGTTATTCCAGGTTTTAAAAATCTTGTCTCTCTGTGAATAAATTAGTGAGGCCATGTTCTTACTAATTCCATTTATCTCATTGAGTTGTTGAATGTTGTATGTAACAAGAATATCATAGACTCCTTTAGCTATCTTCCCACCCCAACCTGGACTATTTAAATCTGGTCCTATGACTTTATGTCCTGTTCTTCTACGCACCTCCATCAATCCATGGAGAGATACTTTCAGTCCAGTACCTAGAACATAATCTACAATCTCTTTTCTTGCATCTTGATCAAGCTGCCTGATTTCTTCTCTTTCAATATGGATATGATATCCTCTATGACCTGAAAAACATACTTCAATATCATGAGGAGGAAAACCGAAATCATTAATAAGGAAGTCAATGAGTTTCAAAGCTTCAGACTTTGCAGTTTCTAGACAGGTCTCACAAAGCCAAGCCACCATCTTGAATTTACTACCCCCACATTGTGAGCAGACAGAAGGATGTTTTCCCACACCAACTTGATCACACCTCTCACACGTCCAATATTCGTGTTCCACTTTACAGGGTGTACGAAGATGATCAAAATCTATGTCGAAGATTAAATCTGCACCAATCCATCCTTTTTTCCCCATCTCTCTGCTAGGTTGTTTGTAATATGCTGCTGAATGGTATACGTCAGACGGTGTTATTGATTTGATGAAATCTCTGAAAAATCGAGGTTCCACGAAGGCTTTGTGACGTAACATACCTCCTTTATCGAAGAGAATGAAACCGAACTCCCTGTTTTTATAGGAAGTAGGTAGAGGGATTATATTTGCGTTATCTCTATAATATTCGGTGAATTTCTGTACTATAAATTCTTGCGGATTTTTCATCGCTTTTACCCGTTTGATTCTCATTTTCTAATCATTCTTATTTTTCTTCGGTAATAGGCAAGAGGATGCTTAATACGTGTACATAGATCATCTGGACCTGGACATAAACGATGAGTCTTTAGAGTCTCGCAGCTTGGTGGTGTATATTTTGTACCTGAACCCCTTACACCAGCTATATGTTCAACCTGATACCTTGTCAATCTCTGATTAAAATCAGAAATGGGAGTATACAGTTCTATGAGTTTATCAACTTTCATCCCTACATTTAGTAGAAAAGACGTTAATGTGAAACGTCCAACGTGAGAGATGTGTTGACCTGAGATGAGGAAGTCATAAAGGTTTTTTATGCATGGTGGATATGCAGCACTGATGATATTTTGAGGTTGATCTTTAATCCGTATTCGTTCCTTTCGAAGATTCAACCTTTGTTTTATGTGTTCAATCCTTTGGAGTAATAATGGGTTTAATTCGACTTTAGGACTGGTATTAATAGTCTTTTCAATATATTTTCGAACCTCCTCACTTATTAGCCGTGAGAACTCATCTTTTTGAAGAAAGACTTCCCCGTTGATAAGACGTTTATTCACGAGTTTCCATCTGTAATCGTGGAAGCTTGGTGCATTTCGTAGATAATCGATGAAACTGAGGGAAAAATCGAATGGTTGATAAACCTCGAGAGGGAGATTCTTAACATTCCATCCGAAGACAGAGATTGCAATTTCAATAAGTTTTTCATCGACCTCTTCTTTGAGGAGGGACTGTATTCTCTTCGCTTCTGCTAGAGAATATCGCTTTTTCAAGTAGTTATCGTCGATGTTTGAAACAAAGATTACAGCGACGGGGTATGAAAGGAGTTCTATCTCATATCCTCGTCGGGATTCCCATTTAGTTATACCGTCGATGAGAGCTTCCTCGATTCGAGTTTCAGCTCGAGTTACGACTGCGGAGAATTCTGGTTGAGAGAGCTCATCCGTTTTAAGGTCTAAGTTCTTAACGTATTCAACCGCTCCTATTAGGAAGGGATATTTAGCGAAATCTTCCTTTGAAACCAGCATTTATTCTCTACATAATAAAAGGACAGTTATGTTTTAAATATGTGTCCAAGATAATGTCGCAGACTTTTTATTAAGGGAACGGATTATTTAAAAGTTAAAACTTGGATACGCAAGTAGTTAATGTTGGTGATTATAATGATGGCTGAAGAAAAAGAGCTTCGTGTACAAAAGATTAAGGAGGGAACTGTTATTGATCATATCAGTGCAGGGGGCGCACTATCAGTATTAAAGATTCTGGGTATAATGGGTCACCAAGAGGATATAGTAAGCATAGTGATGAACGTGTCAAGCCACAGTCTGGGGAGGAAGGATATAGTTAAAGTTGAGGGACGGGAATTGAAGCCTAAGGAAGTTGATAAGATTGCCCTCATAGCTCCAAGATCTACGATAAATATTGTACGTAACTATGTTGTTGTGGAGAAACAGAAACCGAGATTGCCGAAGATTATTAAAGGTATCGTGAAATGTGCTAACGTGACGTGTATATCTAACAGTGCTGAACCAGCGGACTCCATGTTCTATGTGGAACAAGAGGAACCCTTAAGGTTGAGATGTTACTATTGTAATAGGTACTTAGAGAAAGGCGATATCATTCAACAATTCTAAGTTTGCAGATTTATTTTCAGCACAACTAACTTGTATCTTCACTTAGACCTGATAATAATTAGATTATTTGTATTTATAGGATCTAGTGGAGTAAAAGATCCATTTGAACCAACATTTCAATTAAACTATAAGCGTCTCGATGGTGAAGGTAATAAAGAAGAGACAGAAGACGAAAGAAAAGGGGTTAGATGAAGATTTAAGTAAAACTTTATGGAT
>DAOVAG010000033.1 GCA_030671165.1 Candidatus Bathyarchaeota archaeon
TCTGGTAGAACCTGACCATCATGGTTACTCAGTCGTTCAACGTTCTCTACTGGATAGATCACTATCATTTTTAGGAGATTAAAGACGGTTCTATTCAAAACTTCTTGGACACCCGTTGAACCCCATCTTTCTAAAATCTTAATTTTAATCGTAATTAAAGCATTTTTCTGAACAGATGTCAAAATTTTAGGCTTTAAAATATTAAAGTTACCTGCTCCAGGAATGTAATCTATTAATCCTTTCTCTGCTGCCCTCCGAAGAGCGAGTTCAGCCTCTGTACAACAGGGAATGACATTATAACCCTTTTCTCTTAATAATTTAATGTTCGCTTCAGCATAAGGGAGATCTATCTTGTTAGCTGCGATAATCATGGGTTTAGAGATCTTCCTAAGTTCCTTTGTGAAAGATATAAGATCTTCTTCAGTCCATTTCGCTGGAGTCTCAATGTCAAGTTCCATCTGTTTTAAAGTCGTTGTGATGTGAGGTTTCTTAATTGATAATCCACTTAATCTATTAAGCAAAAGATCTTCAAATGTAAGCCTTGTCGTAGAAACTTTTTGGCAAATCTTCTTCCAATCTTTTTTAATAATCCTCAGTAACCACATAGTAATTTCATAATCAAGGAACTCCACATCGATAATAGGATTCCTTGTTCCCGGGTTACATGAATTACCTTCTTCATCAGTTGCACCCGCGACATCAACGATGTGAATCAAGGCATCAGCTTTCATAATTTCATCTAGAAAGTAATTACCCAAACCCTTTCCACGCCACGATCCAGGTATGAGCCCAGCACAGTCTATGAGTTCAATGGGGATAAGGCGGATCCCATTTATACAAACCGAATTCTGAGGTTGATCTGTTACGTTAAATTCATGGCAGACACAAGGACTCCTGAGATAGGCTATACCTCTATTAGGCTTGATTGTAGTAAAAGGTCTATTTTCTATAGGGATGGGGATTAAAGTTAGACCACTAAAGAATGTACTCTTTCCCGTATTGGGCTTCCCTACAACACCTACTAACATTTGAATTGTTATCCTCCAGGTTATATGTTAAATTTTATGTGAATAATAAAGAGATAATGAACTCAACTTTTAACAATATTTAATAAATAGATAAAAAGTCACCAGTTTTGACGATAATTTTAAAAAAAAGTTCTAGTTTAATGTTTCCAGATAACTATTTACTCAAAAGAAATGGAGTTCGTATAGAGTTAAACAACGGTTTTGGAAGTAAATTCACCATAAGATGAAGTCATGAGCCGAATAGCTATCTGAACAAATATTAACAAAAATACATTAATATCGGAAAAATCCACCAATTTTATATGATCGCAGACATATAAATGTGATCGTAGATACTGGCAATAAAAATCAGGTAATATTATAGATATTAAAGAAATAACAATCTGGGAAATTGATTAATGGAAAATGTGCTTCTTATAAATCCTCCTCAAAGTTTTGAGAGAAAGGGAACTTCCGAGGGTTTAGCCCTCCCTCTCGGTCTTCTTTATTTAAAAACAATGATACCGGAGTGTAACACGAAGATACTTGATCTCTCAATATCAGAGAACCCAAAAAGAACCTTCGTTGAGATTTTGGATTCGAAAGATTGGGATGTTATCGGAATCACCGTTTTAACTTATAGTTTAGACACCATTCGCCAGCTTGTAAATTTAATAAAGAAAAAGGGTAACACATATCTTATTGGAGGGGGTCCACATGCAACTCTTGCACCCGAGAATTGTATAGATATGGGGTTCGACGCGGTAGTTATTGGAGAGGGTGAACAGATTATATCCGATTTGATCCAAAATAAACCAAAGGGAATACTCCAAGGTAAAGCTATTAAAAATCTTGAGGAGATACCGTTCCCCGATAGAAGCACCTTAGATAATACAAAATACGGTGTTTTTGGATTTTTACAGGTACCAGGGCTCGCAACCAATATAGTGACATCAAGAGGATGTCCCTTCAACTGTACATTCTGTGGACGGATAATAAGAGGTTCTGTAAGAAGAAGATCTGTGACATCAGTAATAAATGAACTAAAAGAATTAAAAAAACAGGGATTTGAAAACGTCTTCATTTCAGATGATTATTTTATCACAAACAAGAGATGGGTAACAGCTTTTTGTAACAATTTAAAGAAGGAAAAAATGAGGTTTAATTTCTTTTTACAGACAAGAATAGATAATTTTGATCAAGAATCTGCTAAACTTCTAAGAGAAACGGGAACGCAATATATAAGCTTCGGCATAGAATCTATACATCCTAGTATCTTAAGATTTTATAACAAAACTAGTAAACCAACTAAATGGCGAGAACTCGCTGAGAAAGCACTTGGATATTGCAATGATACCGGTATCTATTCCCAAGCATCTTTGATAATTGGAGCGCCTATGGAAACAGAAGAGTTGTTTTGGGAAAGCTATTATTTCATACGTGAGAGTGGAGCAGATACAATTAACGTAAACCCTTTAATGTATATGGTAGGTTCAGAAATATGGAAAGATGCTGTAAAAAAAGGGATAATAAAAAATAATGAATATCTTATAGCCACTAACAAGAGAAAACTCTGTCCTATACCTCCAGAAAGAATAGACGAAATATGTTCTGAAGTTTTTGAAAAATTAACGAGTAATTATAATCATGTTTTAGTCAAAACTCTTAGGCACATCGATATGTTTAGAATTAAACTCATATCGATAGGGATTAAGAAATTTATTTCATGGAATTTTCTTGGTGGGGATTGGAGAAAGCATTATAATATTATGAAAGAATTTGGTTATGGAAAGACCTTTCTTGAAAAACCTGGAAAAGAGGACGAAGTCCAATCTTTGCCATCGAATTCAAAATGAACCTGATTGCAAATTTTACCAGGAATTACTATTGAATGGAGGTTATAACAAACTTTATCAGCATCAAACATTTCCATTTAGTACTAAAGCTATAAATTGAACGTCAGTAGTAGTAAATTAATTCTTCAAAGAGGGTAGATAACGTTGTATAAATATGAAACTAATGCTTGGAAGAACCTTGATGAATCGTCAATGAAAGAAGTAACTAAACAAAGACATATGAAATGGAGAAGACAATCAGCAATTGTCAGAACAGAGAAACCTTTACGATTAAGTAGGGCACGTACCCTTGGATATAAAGCTAAACAAGGATTCATAATAATTCGCGTAAGAATCCGGAGAGGGGGTCTACACAAAGCCGCTCCAAAGGGGGGACGAAGACAGAGACATTCGGGTATAACTAAATTCACACCAAAAAAGAGTATGAGAATGATAGCCGAGGAACGGGGAAACAGAAGGTTTCCAAATCTCGAGGTTTTAAACTCTTATTGGGTTGGTGAAGATGGACAATATAAATGGTTTGAGGTGATCTTGGTTGATAAAACAAAATTGTCGACTGAAGAGAGCGCTCAAATTTTGGGTAAGACTCCTAGAAGAGCGTATAGGGGACTGACATCTGCAGGAAAGAATATAAGAGGATTGAGGAAGAAGCGAGGTTTGAAAGTATCAGGGTGAATATTCTTAGGATACGGTCAAAATATATGGTGTGTTTGCTGTTCTAATGAGAAAAGCGAATTGTGCTTGATTACGCTCTTATATAATTTGGAATCGATCTTTAACATCTACAACGGCTAGATAGATGCGCATGGAAAAACATCAACATCAAAAAAAGGATAATGCTTGGAAGGGGTTAAAGAGATCAATATTATATTTGAAAATCTCCGTCATCGTCCATGTAACAGAAGACTTTCGAAAGGTTTTAGAAACTGTTAAGAATTTACTCCCCATGCCATATTGTGATAATGTTTCTTTTAGAAAAGAGAATTTATGGGGACATCATAAAAACCTCATCATCTTAGTGAAGACGACTATAAAGAAGAAAAATGTAGCCTATGCAGTTATTGAAAACATGTATAAAAAACTAGATATTAATGATAAAGACGAATTATCAAAAGATTTTATGAAACGTTTAGATAACAAAAAAACGTTTTTTTTGCGTTTAGATAAACAGAAAGCATACGTAGGAAAAATCAAACTTAGCAATATAGATCCAATTCTCATCAAGATTAAACTAAATTTTTTCCCAAACAATTTTAAAGAGATAATCAATCCTAATAAATGACTTGAGCTTTCAGTGAATAATCTTTGATCAAAGTAATAAAAAGACGCTATATAGCATTCCGAATGAAACCACGTATCAAGATATCCAAGAGAGAAATATATCACGTCTTAATTAGAGAAATATCGACAAGTATAAATGTAAAAACAGGAAACGGACTTTATATTTGGGTTATAAAATTCGATGCAGAAACGGGATTAGGAATAATCAGATGTGGCCATAACTATCTTGATCAAATTTTACATTCAATTCAAGAATCGAGAGGGATACTGAAAGAATTAAAGTTTAGGACGCTTGGAACATCAGGTTCAATAAAAACATTAAAAAGGAAGTTTTTATCCAAAGAGTTTAAATGAAAGCTCACATTTGCTTAAGCAATTACGAAAAGGTTTTTAGTTCCTTTAACACTTTGAGAAAGAAGATGTTTAGTATATTGGAGGTTGAATAATAAATGGCAATGTTTACTTCACCTAGTGCCTATGATAGGGCTATTACAATTTTTTCGCCTGATGGTCGACTATTCCAAGTTGAATATGCATTAGAAACCGTGAAGAGAGGATCAACGGTTTTAGGGATAGCATGCAATGAGGGTGTTGTGTTAGGTGCAGAAGAGAGACCTACTTCTAGGTTACAGGATCCCAATTTCGGATGGAAAATTTTCGAGATAGATAATCATGTTGGTGTTGCAGTATCAGGACTTAGCTCAGATGCAAGAATTTTGGTTGATCAAGCAAGGATACATGCTCAAAGCAATAGATTAATGTATGATGAACCGATAGATGTTGCAATCTTATCTAAAAGAATTGGTGATGTTGAACAGGTCTACACTCAACATGCAGGGGTGCGTCCCTTTGGAGTCTCTTTAATCTTTGGAGGCGTCGATAAAGTAGGGAGTAAGGTCTTTCAGACAGATCCTAGCGGTGCTTGTTGGAGTTATAAAGCTGTTTCCATAGGAGCTGGAAGTGATACCGTACGAGAGATATTAGAAGTAGATTATAGAGAAGATAGTTCTCTTGAAGATACAATTTTATTAGCTATACAATGTTTCTCTAAAGTAATTGAGGGAGAGTTAGATCCACAAAAAATGAAAATTGCCACAATCCCAATTGATACAAAGAGATTTACGGTATTATCTCACGAGGAAGTTTCCAAGTTTATAGAAAAAATTAAGAAATAAAAGCACTTCGTTTTTGTAGTTGGCTATGATATGGGTGGAAAGCACACCACAGCGCGTATGTCTTTGGCGGGAGAACATTATGAAATTTTGGTGAATCCAGATGCGGCCCTTAATTTCAAGCTTGGAAGAACAAAAAATAGTTCTAATATTTTAGTTATAGATACTATATTCACAGATGCAAGTAAGGGTTTAAGATCTTCAGAAAATAAACTTAGGGAAACATTTGGAACGGACGACACATCTAAAATTGCGGAGATAATTCTTAAGCGAGGCGAGCTTCAGTTAACTACGGATCAGAGACGGGGACTCATTGAAGAGAAAAGAAAACAAATCGTTGCTTTTATCTCTAGAAATTGTATGGATCCACGAACTAGTTTTCCACACCCACCTTTAAGAATAGAACAAGCAATGAAACAGTTAAAGTTGGTGATAGATCCATTTAAACGCGGAGAAGAACAAGCAAAAGATGTTATCGAAAAACTAAGGCCGATTCTTCCCTTAAAAAGTGAGAGATTAAAAATAGCAATTAAAATTCCCCCAGAGTATGCCCCTAGAATGGCTGGAGTCGTTCGAAATTTTGGAAGTCTTAGTAAAGAAGAGTGGGAAAAAGATGGATCTTGGATTGCTATTATCGAGTTACCGGCGGGGTTACATTTATCCTTCTTGGAACGAATGAGGGATATTACTCGGGGAAACTATCAGACAAAAATATTGAAGTGAGTAAGGTAAAATATTAAAAAATGAGGGCATAAGTTTACGTTGATCAAGTGTATCCTAAAAGTAAATATAAGGTAGGGTTTACTTCATCGATATAGTTTTGGAAGGTGTAGGAAATGCAATATTTAGTAGAGAAAAGGCAACTTGTAATTCCGGGAGAGTTACTTGCGGAAGGGGATTATAAATCTGGAAAAAACACCTATCAAGAGGAAAATAGAGTATATTCTTCTCTGATTGGCCTTGCAAACCATATTGGAAAAAATGTGTTTGTGGTCGCAATAAAGACGGGTTATATGCCAATTGTTGGTGATTTAGTAATAGGTAAGGTAATAGATATGAAGTTATCTGGATGGATAATCGACATAAATGCTCCTTACAGCGCAATACTTTTCACCTCAGACGCTTTCGATCGCTCCTTTAATGCTCGGAAAGATGAAATGTCAGATTTCCTTAAAGTTGGAGATCTGATCTTTGCGAAAGTTAACGCGTTTGATAGGACTAGAGATCCCATCTTGACAATTAGAGATCAGGGGCTAGGAAAAGTAAACAGAGGTCGTGTAATTAAAATAACTTCAACAAAAATTCCACGACTTATTGGTAGGAAAGGGTCGATGGTCAACATGGTGAAACGTGAAACAGGATGCCAAATTACAATAGGTCAAAATGGAATCGTATTAGTGAGTGGAAAAAATCCAGAATTGGAAGCTTTGGCAATACTTGCTATTCGTACGATTGAAAAAGATGCACATACACTTGGATTAACGGATAAAATAAGTAAGCTACTAAAAAGGGAAGAGAGGAAGGAGATTAAACAATGAGTCATAATAAAGTAAAGAAATTGCTTAAAAAGAATGGACTCCGTCTTGATGATAGAAAGTTAGATGAACTTAGATCAATAAAGATAGAAATTGGAGTAATAGAGAAGGCAAGTGGTTCTGCATATATCGAATGGGGAAAAAATAAGATTATGGCAGCCATATATGGACCGAGAGAAGTGCATCCCAGACGTTTAAGTCTAACGAATAAAGCCCTTGTAAGATGTCGGTATCACATGACTCCATTTTCAACTGAAGATCGAAAGAGACCTGCACCATCGAGACGTGAAGTTGAACTCTCTAAAGTTATAGCAACTGCTGTAGAACCAATAATATTTACTGAATTATATCCAAGAACAGGGATCGATATCTTTATTGAAGTTTTAGAGTCAGATGGTGGAACACGATGTGCAGCTTTAACAGTTACTTCGCTCGCACTTGCAGATGCAGGTATACCCCTTAAAGACTTAGTCGCTGCTTGTGCAGCGGGAAAGATTGATGGACAAATAGTGTTGGATATGAATGGTATCGAAGATCAAATAGGTGAAGCAGACCTCCCCATTGCAATAACACCAAGGAATAAAGAGATCACATTACTTCAAATGGATGGTATTTTAACTCAAGAAGAATTCAAGAAAGCATTAAATCTAGCCATAGAAGGATGTAAAAAAATTTATGATATACAGAAAGAAGCACTTAGGAGCAAGTATACGATAGTTAAAGAAGAAACTGAAAAGATAAAAGAGGAGGAGTAACAAAAGTGTCAAACTCTTATGATATAGTGGAAAGCGTCAAGAAAAAGAAAATTTCTGAACTTTTAACATATGATAAACGACTTGATGGAAGAGGCTTAATGGACATTAGGAAGATAACGGTTGAGACAGGAATGATTGGAACAGCTGCAGGTTCATCCCTAGTCTCACTTGGAAACACAAAGGTCATGACGGGAATTAAAATAGAAACAGGAACGCCTTTCCCAGACAAACCAAAAAA
>DAOVAG010000201.1 GCA_030671165.1 Candidatus Bathyarchaeota archaeon
GTCGAAGTCGACGAATTCAAAGAGTGGGTTCGTTAGAAGGCGATATGATGGGTGCAATAGGTATACTCCCTCCAAAGTTTCAATGTTTCGATTGTAGTTGGACTGGTCGGTTAATTATAAAGGAAATCATCGATTTGCGAAAGTTAGATAGAGAAAAAGAAACATAGATCCAGGGATCTTCCACATCATTTTTCAAATGAACAAGAAGTTCAATCTCTCTATGAACACTGGAAAATTATACACATCAAGGACCGTGAACAGACTCTTGCAGGAAAAATCTATAAAGATACTTATCACTGGATGATACAGGCAATTAAACGTTAAATAAATATCAATTTCTTTTTCCATTAGTTTTTAATTCTCGGTATTTCTCTTGAATTTCTTCACACCATTTCTTGGTAGCCATGTTTTGCGTTCGTTCCTTAGAAACTTCGCTAGCAATAGGGCTTCTTCATTTATTAGAGTTTCAATTGTTTGTTGTTTCCCAACTCTGATTCTTGGAATTTCTACATAGGTTTCAAAGAAGTCATTCAATTCTTCTTAAACTCCTAATTACTAAAAAATTTCAATTCTTGATATACAAATTCTCTGTTCATTTCACAGGATGGTATGTAAGAACCTAAAGGGTTATTAAATTCCCTTCACTTTTTTTTCTATCTAGAAATTATTTTTTGAGATGAATAGTATGGAGAAAATCACAGTTTCACTTGATGAAGAGCTTGCAGTATGGCTAAAGGAGTTCGCTAAAGAAATGGACTCTACTACCTCAGCTGTTGTCAGAGCTTCAGTGAGAAATGCGAAGTTCATTATGGAGCAGGAAGGTTTAGATCCAAATTGGAAAAAAAGTTGGTTCATGATTAATGCGAATATTAACTTTAAAGTTAAATAGATGATGGATCCCATTTTTTTAGTCTTTTAGGGTATTTTTAGGGCATTAATCATCTAGTTAAGTATTATATATTTATCTTTACCTCCGCATTAGAAAAACGATGCCTACCTATAAAATATAAAATAGGTTGAAACGTTCTATCTAGTTACAAAAAGTGGATATTCACAATAATTCAAATCTTTCTATTAGTGTAATTACATTTATTGTGTACCGTTTATCTTTTGTATTTGGTTAGTGGATAAACTCTCTTTGATAAGGACTTCTCTAATAGTTTATTCCAATAACAAACCAAACTATAGTCCACAATCCTACAAGTCTTTTTTTCACTGAAGAAAATGAACCCACAATTTTCTTACAAACTTTTTTAGTTTCCATTTAAAATTGGTTTTGATCAGAATATAACTTTATAAAAATTAGAGTAAATTTGAAGATTTAAGATCCTCCCATATTCTACTCGATCACTTTTAATAATATTTATTTCAGTGGGATTATCATCATACTATTACTTGATCGAATTAAGGTAAATGAATGTTGACAGATCTTCACTAAACCTTTGAGATAAGGAAATTAAAAGTGATCAGAATGTGGGAACCAAGTTATATCCGTTTGTATGAAAGTGGTGAATTAGATCAAAGAATAGAGAAACTTAATCAAACACTCGAGTCATGTGAAATTTGTCCGAGAAAATGTCACGTAAATAGGTTGGAAAACGAGAAAGGTATCTGTAGATCTGGAAAGGAATTAATTATCTCTAGTTATTCTCCACATTTTGGAGAAGAAGCTCCTTTGGTTGGTATCGGTGGTTCTGGAACCATATTTCTAACAAATTGTAATTTACTCTGTGTCTATTGTCAGAACTATGAGATAAGCCACTTAGGATATGGTCATGTTAGAAGTGATGCTCAAGTGGCTAATTACATGATAAACTTGCAGGACAGGGGTTGCCACAACATAAACTTTGTTACCCCCACGCATTTTACTCCACAGTTAGTTAAGGCAACCAAACTTGCAATAGAGAAAGGATTACGATTACCCCTCGTCTGGAATTGTGGAGGTTATGAGAATACTGAAACGATAGCACTATTAGAGGACATCGTTGACATTTATATGCCAGATATAAAATATGCTGAAACTGAACCAGCAAAGCAATTCTCAAAAACTCCTGATTATTTTCCTATTGTAAAAAAAGTAGTTAAGCAAATGCATCAACAAGTTGGAGATTTACAATTAGACGCAAAAGGAATAGCAAAAAGAGGATTATTAATTAGACATCTCGTGCTTCCTAACGATCTCGCAGGCAGCGAGAAAGTCTTGAAATTTATCGCAGAGGAGATTTCTAATAATACCTATGTTAATGTGATGTCTCAATATAGACCGGAGGGTAAAGCTCGTAATTATCCAGAATTGAGCAGATATCCTAGTCAGGAAGAACTTACTAAAGCGATAACTATTGCAACAAGACTTGGTTTGACGCGTGGACTTCCATCAAATCAGAGGATCAGGTTTAGATGGTAATCTCTGTATACATACTTACAGTTTTTGAGTGATATATTTATGTGAAAGATGAGACACATCAGAAAGAAGATTGTTATGAATCCAGTTCTTGAAACGATAAAAAAGCGACGATCTGTCAGATTCTTCCACTCTAAACCTGTTGAGAGGGCTAAAGTACTTACTATCATAGAGGCTGGAAATCAGGCACCATCGGCAGGGAACCTTCAACCATGGAGATTCATTATAGTCGAAGATGAAACAATAAAAAAACTACTTCTTGGAGTTACTTTATCAAAATGGCATAAAATAATAGACTATCTGAAGAATACTCGCCCTGACTATTACAAGGAAATTATGTTTGAATCTCGTT
>DAOVAG010000117.1 GCA_030671165.1 Candidatus Bathyarchaeota archaeon
CAGTAATAGTTACGGCTTCAATGAGTTTGTTAGATTTTAAGTTTGAGAGTACCCATTTATTTGTCACTTCTACGCAGTTTTCATTTAAAAAAAGCTTATAATTTTGACAGAATGGGCATCTAAATGGGCAACCGCAGAAAAAAATAACTGAACAAAGCGATTTAGGGAAATCGATAGTAGATACATCCACGATACCCCCAATATTGACTTTCATAGTAACCCCATCAAACATTTAAATCATCTAAGAGTTTCTATAAGAACTTTTTATTCTTATAAAATGTAACTTAAAAGCGAACATAAGTTGTTTTATTTATGATAAAGTGATTTTTATCAATAATAGCGGTCATATTTCACAATGTGAAAAGACTAAGCCAGTAAAATTGCGCCACTCGGTTCATATTCTTTTTTGATTTGATATCCTGTGAGTTCTGATATTCTCTTCGCAAACGATCTTACATCCTTCATAAACGGCATAGCTTCTATCGGTAGCCTTTTCTGACTTGCTCCAACCCATTCGTAAGCTTTAACCTCAATAAAGGTAGGTTCAGCTTTCTTTATCAAATCAGCATATCCTCTATTGTTTGTCGTGTTCCATCCCTTGATAACAGTGAGTCTTATCACTTTCCTGGTCTGTAGACTTGGAAGTAACTCCAAGGTTCTGTTTAGCTTCTCCCAACCATTCTTGATTAGGGGTCTAGTTAGTTTATTGTGCATACGCTTGTCAGGTGCTGAAACACTCACATACAATTGGAATGGTAGGTGATCCATTGTTTCCACAACTCTTGGCATTGTACCATTTGTAACAAGGAAGGTGATCATATCCATTCTTTCAGCTTCAAGTATGAGTTCGGATATTCTAGGATACAATGTGGGTTCCCCGGTCAAACTCATAGTCATCATAGTCGGTTTTAATGCTTCTTCAACTTTTTTCTCATCAGCGTTAGGATTTCCCTTAAAACCGATAAGTAAACTTCTCCTCTTATCAACAGCGTCCTTTATGATCTCTTTTGGTTCATCAAGCTCCATCACTTCTAAAGGAAATTCCTTCCACCTTACATTCGCTCTATCTCCTGAGTGTAATCTCCAACAATGGAGACAGTGATAGTTACAGCCTAAATATGGAGCCATTTGCATACATCTATGACTCTCAACCGGAGGATACCACAACTCTTTGTAGCAAACTCTATTGGTTCGAAGACTCTCCTTGGTCCACCTGCAAATTTTAGTGGCGCTATGTTGATTTCTCCCCAAGAATCGATAGCCCTGTTTATGATAAATCTCCTTCAATTTAGATGCTGGTGGCCCATTAACTTCTAAATCTTCCATAAAAAAGTACATCCATTCCATTAAAATGGCGAAATATTGGAGGTTTAAGAGTATATCTCTCTGGTGTTAATATTTTCTAGCTTATAGAGTTATAGTAGAAAGAGACAAAATCCTTGTAGAACTATTATTAGACAAGCAACTCATTTTTTTATTTCCGATTCAACCCCGAGCATCATTAAAGTTATCCTGAGAATGATATGATTAAAAATTAATCCCCTATCCCAAACTTAATTTGCTAATTTCTAACTATCTATATAGATTATTAACTGTGATCTAATCTATTAATAGTTAAGGGATGTAAAAAAATTTGGAAGGAAAACCACGGATTTTAATAGTTTTTTATTCGATGTATGGTCACTTATTTAAGTTAGCACAAGCATTCGTGGAGGGGGTTCAAGAGGCAGGCGGTGAGCCGATTCTGAAGCAGGTAGCTGAACTCGTGCCTGAAGAATTTTGGAATGAAGGTGTAAGAAAATCGAAGGATTTGATGAAGGAGGTTCCTATTGCAGATCCGCGTAAGGCTCTCAAGGAAATTGATGGATTAATTGTTGGTACACCCACACGCTTTGGAAATATGTGTGCGCAAATGCGGAACTTTTGGGATCAGACGGGTGGTGACTGGGCAGAAGGGACATTAATTGGGAAACCCGCTGCAGTCTTTACAGGCACTGGCACCCAGCATGGCGGTCAAGAAACTACCATAATCACGACTATGCTGACTCTCATACATCACGGATGTATCTTAGTGGGATTGCCTTACTCGTTTCCTGAACAGTCACGAATGGACGAAATTACCGGGGGATCCCCTTATGGTGTCTCAACAATTGCTGGTCCGGATGGGTCCCGCATGCCTTCTGAGAACGAATTATCAATGGCAAAAGGTTTAGGCAAGAGATTAACAACTATCGCAGGAAAACTATCTACATAAAAATTGGAAAAATACTTCTGTTTAACGTACGGTAAGAGGATAATGATATTCTCTTAACTTGAACAATAAACACACACTTGCATTATCCCCAAATCTGGCGTATCATCGGTGGAAAGCGGAGTCTCTGAGTTTATTGTGAGTATAAGGCTCTTTTTATAGGTTGAGAGGATAATATTTAGATGGATTATTGAGATTAAATTTATTAAATAGTATATATTATCTATATTATTTTATCTAATTTTAGGTGAAATCTATTGGAAGAAGAAATCTATTATAAGCCTATGGAACATCCAAACCACCTCTGTTTTATGTTTAAGAGTGGAAAAGTTACGTTAGAACAATTCAAAGATTTAGTGAGAGAACCTATGTATATTTGTAAGTGGTGTGGAAGGGTTGCAGTAAAATCTGACAATCTATGTGCAGCAACTTCCATACAGAAAGGCAGTTGCGGAATAACATAAAAAAAAATTTACAGATGAAATATCTCTGAAAACCGATGTCTAAACCGCGCTTCAATCTACAAGCCACACATCAATACCTAAAAGTAAAGTGAAGTAGTGTAATTAAAAACGCAAAAAACGAATCATCCGAACAAGCTCTAAAGCAGGTCGTTTTCTAACCTTCTTTGAAATACTTGAATGGATAAAAAAAGAGAGACTGAAGAAGGGATAGAAAAATTTTATGCTGAAGGGCAAAAAATAGGATAAATAATCCCAAAGTTAAAAATAATTTTCTCTAAAAGTATCTATCATCAAGTATACTTTTCTATAGGATCCCTTATTCATGTTATGAATATGTCACTACATAATATCGTGGAAGTATCAAAATGAGAACCGGAGAATATTCAAAGACAACTATTGACGGTGAGATCAACGTAAAGATAAACTTAGATGGTGATGGAACAGTTAATATTAACACTGGAATAAAATTCTTTGATCACCTCATAACAACACTGGGAACGCATAGCTTAATCGACTTTATATTTGATATTGAAGGTGATCTAAAACATCACTTAATTGAAGATGTAGCCATATGTCTTGGTCGAGTCATAAGGAAAACCATAGGGAAGGGGGAAGAAATAAACTGTTATGGTTATGCTATTGTTCCTATGGATTGTTCCTTAGCCTTTACTGCTATAGATCTTGTGAGGCGACCATACCATAAAATAGATCTACAAATTAGTGGAGAAATGATAGAGGATATGATGCAGGAGGATATTATCCACTTCTTGGAAACCTTAGCATCTTCTCTTCAAGTTAATATGCATATCTGGACTCAATATGGTGACAATGATCATCATAAAGTTGAAGCAGCCTTTAAATCCTTAGCTCTATCACTCAAAGAAGCTGTAAAAATAAATCTCAAGAGATGAGATGTTCCCAGATTATAAGGAACGATTTAACCCTTCAAAAATGAAGTGTAAACTAAAAAAATTTCATTATCATAGATCGATATACCTATTGATTGTATGCTATGTTTTACCATTTCTCTTTGACTAGAAAAAGATTTTTTAACCATCCAGGTTTTGTTCGTTTTCTTTGGAGACCGATCATTATTCAAACATCTATTTA
>DAOVAG010000036.1 GCA_030671165.1 Candidatus Bathyarchaeota archaeon
ACCCTCTATCAGAACACCTCCGCTCAGTTCCATAAACTTCTTCTGTACTGCAGGTGGTAACGGTGATGCACCAGAAATACACCAACGTATGGAAGAGAGATCGTACTTATCGATATCTGAATGATTGATTAGCATGAGGTACATTGTTGGGACGCCACATAGAACTGTAACCTTATATTTCTGAATGGTATTTAAGGAATCCATCACATTACCCGGATCGATTATAGGAATTGTTAATCCGGCGATGCAGATCGGTGCATGTAAAGATAGAGTCATACCATATATGTGGAAGAATGGTAATGCCCCTAAAAAGACCTCTTCACCTTCTTTCCCTCTTAACCACTTTGAGCACATAACTGCGTTTGAAACAAGGTTATAATGTGTCAGAATTGCTCCCTTAGGAATTCCTGTCGTTCCCCCAGTATACTGGAGCACTGCAATGTCTTCCTTTGGTTTGATCTCGATTTTAGGTGGGTTCGGTGGATACATTTTAAGAAGTTCTTCAAGATAATAGATGCTTGGTTCTTTGGGAGGTAGTGGTGGAATTTTACCAAGTAACCCCGCGAGAAATTTCTTTATTCCAGGTAAATACTCTTTTATACTTGTCACTATGACTCGTTTAAGTTTGGTTTTTTTACGAACCTTCATAACAAGAGAATAGAGTCTAGTGAGGCGTCCAGGACCCCAGCCCACGACAATGGTTTCAGCCTCAGCATTGTTAAGTTGATACTCCAGTTCTCGCTCACGATATAAAGGACTTATAGTTGTAACTATGCCACCAGCTCGAAGAGTTCCATAGAACGCAATGACGAATTGAGGCATATTTGGCATAAAGAGGGCTACTTTATCACCTTTTTGTACGCCTAATGCATTAAGAGCTGTAGCGAAACGATCAGTAAGTTCATCCAGTGTCTTGTAGGTTATTTTACCATCCATAAAAATGATAGCGGGATTATCTGGATACTTCTTTGCAGATCTTCTCAGTATTTCATGAAGGGGTATCTCTGGATATTTGATAGATTTAGGAACATCTTCAGGCCAGAACTCTGGATTTTTTTTTACATTCATTCTTAATTGTTCCCATATTTACGGGAGTGTTTATAGAATATAAGAATTTCTAACCATCAGTTTTACAAGAAATAATCGTAAAAAAAATTTTCAATTTACTTATTCTTCTCTTCTGTACAAAAATCTTTTCAAAAGGTAGATCTATACAAAAATATACCTTTATTAAAAAACAGCCGCTAAACAAATCAGTCGTGAAAATACAATATCTACATCTGATGAATTATTTTTGAATAAACAGGATAGATGTGTTGAAGATAAAGCTTCGATTACCTAAATTTTTGTCATTATTGTAAACTTAACTCATATTATTGTCTTGCTTAAGATAGAAAAAAAATTCCTTTATTGAAGCACTCAGATAAACGTATCAGAGATTTGATTAGCACAATAGCGTCTGTATAGAATAAAAATAGATTGATATAGCGGGCCTGGTGGGATTCGAACCCACGGTCTCTGGCTCTCCCCTATTATTAATCGGAGGCCAGTGCCTTATCCAAACTAAGCCACAGGCCCTTATGATGACTTTCTATCAAATATTAGTGGCTAAATACTTGATCTTTGTAGATCACTTTAAGCATTCTCTTGGTATAGCGTATCCTTAGATCATTATTATGAGTCAGAATCATTGATCCATGAATTTAAAGTTCTTATTTTATAGCATTGACTATATCAAGAAGAGCTTTACGTGGGTCTCTAACCTTAACTATACCACTCGCTATAAGGATACCTTCTGTTCCAAGGTTTAATGCTGCAGAAACATCGGCTCCTATTGTTATTCCTGCCCCGCATAGAATTGTAATTGTAGAATTCACTTTCCTGACTAGGGATACTGTGTCTGTTACAACTTCAGGTTTAGCCTTAGATACTGGTATACCCGTTCCGATAAGTTCAGGTGGTTCTATTGCAATGATATCGGGTCTAAATGAAGCAATTTTCGCAGCCATTTCAGGTGTATTTGCACATACAACTGATATTAATTTCAATTCTTTAGTTTTCTGCACAATTGATTGTATTTCTTCTAATGGCAACCTTCTCTCAGAGTGGTTTATCAAAGTTCCGATAGCTCCAGATCCTTTGATAGCCTCTGGTAGGATATGTCCCGTGTGGCTTCCTGGAGAAATGGGGTCAATGTGTTGTGCGAAAACTGGAATGGAAACATTTCGAACTATATCAGTTATATCGGTGTATTGGGGTGCTACTGCTATGCAGATTCCTGACTCAATACTTACTACCTCAGCAATTTTTGAGAGTGTTAATGCGCTTTTTCCGGTTCCTTGTAGGTAATTTTTAAAGTTGATTATTACTATTGGTTTCCGTATTTTCATCTTAATATCCTCTTTTGTTTATTCAAAAAAATATTCGTTTCTTGTATTAAAACGTTAAAGTGTCTTTAACTTTGTATTAATTCTTTTGTAATCATTCCAAAAGATGCTGATTATAAATGTTATACATTGTTTTTGAATCAAATCTGTTTCAATTCAATATACATTGCTTGAAAAAGTATGCTAACGATGATATGTTATAAACTACGTCCAATGATGTTGTTGTATTTAATTATTTGTTTCTGGAATGTAATAGTATTCGCCAATATTTTTCTGATACCTATCTAGACGAGAATCTTCCTTATTTACTCGAGGTCGTCCAGTGTTTTGATCCCGACGGAATGTTATGCGCATAATCTTTAAGAATGAATTCATTCCATCCCTTAGATTCTCTGGTGAATGAGCATATCCATGTAAACCTGGTTCTCCATCGAAAACCATGATTCTGTCAGCTATAAAATCTTGAGCTGCTATATCATGTTCTGCTACAAACGCGGTTGCTCTATAATTCTCCACATTTCGACGAATAGTTCGTGCGACAGCTAAACGTTCCTCAACATCTAGGTAAGCACTTGGTTCATCAATTAGATATAATTCTGCCTTTTTAGAGAGACATGTAGCTATTGCAACTCTTTGTAACTCTCCTCCACTAAGTTTATTTATGGTTCTATCAAGTAATTTTTCTAGACTAAGCGGTTGAATCATCTCTGATTTGAATTGACTAGAGTCAAACTGGTCTTTTACAATATTTCTTAAAATAGACTCCACGGTATCATCCTTATCCGTGGTGATATATTGAGGTTTATAGCTGATACTCATCTTTAATGAATTTTTGTTACCTTTATCCGGATTCTCTAAACCAGCAAGTAGCTTAATGAAGGTTGTTTTTCCAATCCCATTTGGACCAACGATTCCGATTACTTCCCCCTTATGTATCTGACACTCTTCAGCTTCAAGGGTGAAATCTTGATATGTCTTTTTCATTTGTTTCCAACTTAGGATGATTTCATCTACATTCCATGAGATAGTTGGAGGTTTTATGTGGAAACGGATTATGTTTTTCCTGAAACGGACGTTTTCATCAGGTATGTAACCATTAAGGTAAACGTTTATCCCAGCCCTTACACCTTGGGGATGACAAACTACTCCATAGATTGCTGGTTCTCCATAGAGAACACTGACTTGATCAGACAGATAATCTAAAATTGTAAGATCATGCTCAGCTACTATAATCGATTTCTTACTTTCTTTAAGACTTCTAATGACTTTAGCTACTGCAATCCTCTGTTGGACGTCTAAATAGCTGGAAGGTTCATCAAAGAGATAAACTTCTGCTTCTCGACAAATGGCTGTAGCAATGGCTAAACGTTGAAGTTCTCCTCCACTTAAATTTTCAACTTGCCGATTTTTTATAACTTCAAGTTGAAGTTTTTGTGAAATCTCATCAGCTTTACCTCTTTCGTCAACTCTATCTAAAATATCTCCAACTTTGCCTGAGACAATCTTTGGAATTCTGTCAACATATTGAGGTTTATGGACTACCTTTAGCTTCGATTCTTTTATTTTCTTAAAGAATTCTTGGAGAACAGAACCTCGATAAAACTTAATTATATTTAACCAATCAGGTGGATCCGAAAATTCTCCAAGGTTAGGTTTAATCTCTCCAGCTAGAATCTTTAACGCTGTACTCTTCCCAATACCATTCTTCCCGATTAAACCCAAAACAATACCTGGTTGAGGAATGGGAAGTCTATAGAGCTTGAACATATTCTTCCCAAACCTGTGGGAACAATCATGTTCCAACTCACTCGAAAGATTTATAATAGATATTGCTTTGAAGGGGCATTTTCGAATGCAGATTCCACATCCACTACAGAGCGCTTCAAAGATAGTCGGTTTCTTTTCTCCCTTTTCGATTTTAATAGCGTCGATTCGACTTCTAACCATTGGACAGAACTTAATACAGATAACTCCACAATCATCAGGTCTACAGCGATCTCTTTCCAGAATTGCAATTCGAACCAATCATATTTACCTCAATGTTACAGAAACTATAATTATTGTAATAAACTCTCAAATTTGAAAAGAACATTCTCTTAAATATTCTGATAAAACAATGGAATGAAACATAAAAGATCAAATAAGTGATTTTTTACCACTCTTCATCTTCTTCCTCCTCGTTCCATTCTTCCCATTCCTCGTCTGTTTTTTTTTCATCCATTTTATTACATCCATCATCTAAATGAAGCAAACTTACGGTTACTAGGGAAATATAAGGTTTAAAAAAGGTGTTGGATAATATTGCATAGAATCACAAATTTATACATAAAACAGGAGAATCTGTGAGATAAATATTACCCCTATGTACAGTTACCCGATAAATGTATGATCTATATTGAATTTTATTGCCTACAATTCTATTACGTATTTCTTCAAATGGTAAAAAAATATTATTTACTTGATTATTTGCTTTTTTCTTTACTTGATGATCTTGTGATAATGCTTCTTGAGACTTAAAATGAATAAGAGTGATAAAATACGTTAATTGGGGTTTCTAACTTATTTATGATTTAAATGGTTAATTGTAAAAAAAAGAATTATGTTCAATAATTAACCACATTAAAATTATCCCTCGATCAATATTACTCTCTGCCATTGTCTCCAATTCTAACTTCGAAATCTTAAAGATCTTACCTAACTCCTCAATTTTATTTTCTTTCAGAATTTCTAAGACTCTATTATCTCGTATCCCTGGAATGAATTTATCAATTTTCTTTTCAATTTCCTCCGCCTCTTTCTGACTTGACGTTATCATTAGTATAGCAAGTTTGGTTGATGTGGGCATAAACCCGATCATGTCAATAGCTTTATCGATTTGTCTTTGACCTGAAGCGTAAAGTAAGGTTTCCATTTCAAGAGCATTAGAGATATTCCTTCCCTGTTCAAAAGCGTTTAAAGCGTTTATAGTAGCAAAAAAAAGATGTTTTTTTCCTGCTATGTGATCAGCATTAAAAATTTGAATGAGGGTTGGTGTTATTCCTATTCGTATTTTCTTTAAAAATGAGTCAATATCATCAATGATGACCTCTTTGAATCCAAGAATTACAACAAATCTGTTAAACTCTTTTATTCTCATCATATTATTACATTCCAAAGTTCTCTTACAAATCTATCAATAATTGCTGAATCGAACCCCATCTCTCTCAAATCATTTTTTATTTTCTTCAAAGTCCCTCCTTCATCAATATTCTTCTTTACAACCCATTCCACGGTTTCATGGAATTCCCAAGGGAAGACGATCCAAGCTCTTGTCTCTTTAACGTAATAATCTGGTAGAATGGAACTCCAAGGTTTATAGAATATTGTGAGAGTCTTAATTTCTTTAACTTTCTTTAATAGATGCTCATAAACGAGCTGAAGACTTTTCCCTGAATCTGCAACGTCATCAACTAATAGAATCTTTTTGCCTTCTATCGATGTGGAGATCGGCTGGGTTATTTTAGGTTTATTCCTTTTCTTTTTTGAATATTTATAAAATTCCACACGAATACTCGCCAAATTAGGGTTACCTAAGAGGTCAGAAATAATTCTTGATGGAATTAATCCTCCTCTTGAGATTCCTACGATAATATCGGGTTTGAATCCACTATCATTAATTCTTTTTGCTAATCTAATAAGGTATTCATAATTTTTATTCCAGCTTAAGACGGTATATCTCTGTTTCTGTTGCATTTTCAGTTCACTTTTATTAATGAACCCTCATTATTCTTACCTTGAAATAATTTAATAATTCACATTACCTCGTAATGATTTCATAATTATTACATAAACCAAGATGTTTTTTCAACTTCAAAAGGAGTTTAAATTTATTATATACATTTATTTGTATCAATATCTAAGATCTATTAGATGTTTTCAATTATCAGTTTCCTCTTTTTTCATTGTGAATCTTCGCTCAGGACCAAATGATAAAACCTTAATGGGAACTCCGGATTCTTTTTCAATGTATGTCATATATTCTTTTAAATTATTAGGTAAAGCATTATATCCCTTATTGGCAACATTTTTCCACTCAGATTTTGAAAATTCACTCCATCCCTTCAGAGTCTGATAAATCGGTTTACATTCAGATAAGATACGCATATTTGCCGGAAAATCCTTCAGCTTATGACCATTATATTCATATGCGATACATATATTGATCTGCTCAAAACCACTAAGAATATCAACCTTCGTAAGAGCAAGTGCTGAGATTCCATTAACACAGATTGAGTAATTTATCATAACCATATCAAGCCAACCACATCGACGAGGTCTACCCGTTACAGTCCCGTATTCATTTCCTTTTATACGAATTTGTTCACCAATGCTGTCATCTAGTTCTGTAGGAAAAGGACCCATACCCACTCTACTCGTATAAGCTTTAACAACACCAATAACTTGGGTGATACTTGTTGGAGGAATTCCAGAACCAGTACAAGCACCACCTGAAACAGCGTTTGATGATGTACCGAATGGGTAAATTCCATAATCAATATCGAGATGAGTCCCTTGAGCTCCCTCTAGAAGAATATTTTTATGCTCTATAATTTTTTCATTGAGAAACTTGATTGTATCTTTCACATAAGGAGAAATCTTAACCCCATACTCAAGATAATCTTTTTTCAAGTCTTCTTTTATTAATTTCACTTTCTCACCATAAGCCGTAAAGAGTCTCTTTTTGAGGGGAATAAACGTGTCAAGTTTATTATTTAACACTTTTTCATCTAATAGGTCACAGACTCTTATACCAAACCGCGCAATTTTGTCACTATAACATGGACCTATTCCTCTTTTTGTAGTACCTGCACGGAAACTACCTTTATGCTTCTCTTCCACTGAATCCAT
>DAOVAG010000172.1 GCA_030671165.1 Candidatus Bathyarchaeota archaeon
ATACAAAAAGAGCTCGGCTTTTCTGGAAGATCCGAAGTCATCAGAACGGGGTTAAGGATGCTCATAGCAGATAGTAAAGAAAAAAGTGAGTTGGTTGGTAGAATTCGCTCAATTCTCCTGTTAATCCACAACAGAAAAGCAGAGGATATTGTGACGGAGATAAAGCATGAATTTGAGGAGATAACGAAGTCGCAAAGCCATGATCATCTAGGAGATGATAAATGTCTAGAACTTTTCGTATTAGATGGTGATGCTGAGAAAATAAAAGAGATGGAACGGTTATTCATAACGAGCAGAAAAATGGATTATGTTGAACTGGTTATCGTATAAGCGTTTGGGATTAGCAGCAACTAAGGGTTTTCTTGAGGAATTAGGTATGCCGCGATTGGTTTTACAGGTAAAAAACTTGAGTGTAACGCGTAATGGAGATGAAATACTTAAAGACTTAACCTTTGAAGTAAGGGAAGGAGAAGTTCTAGTAATTTTAGGCCCTAATGGAGCGGGGAAAACCACGTTACTGCGAGCGCTTTTGGGTCTTTTGCCTTATCAGGGCGAAATTTCTTGGAGCACAAAAGATATCAGCTATCTTCCCCCCCAAGAATTACTTCAAAGAAGGGACATTCCTTTATCTATAGAAGAGTTCTTTAAGATTAAGCAGGTTTCTTCGGAAACAATCTTAAAAATGTTCAAGTCAGTGGGATTGGACTCATCGCTGCTTGAGAGACGATTTGGAGCATTATCTACAGGTCAATTTCAGAGGATGATCATTGCGTGGGCGTTAGTGGATGATCCTGCAGTTTTACTTTTCGATGAACCCACTTCTGGGATCGATGTGGGAGGACAGGAAACCTTGTATTCTCTGTTGCATAAATTTTGGAAAGACAGGAATTTAACCATTTTACTGGTTACCCATGACCTGAACATCGTTTGGGAACACGCGAATACGGTACTGTGTTTAAATAAAAAGAAATTGTGTTCAGGCACACCCAAAGAAGTCCTCACGCCAGAGCATTTAGAAGAACTCTATGGCACGGGAATAAAATTATACACACATAATCATGAATGATGAATTATATGCAGATTATTTATTCGTTAATAATGGGCGCGTTTATTGGAGGATTAGCAGGTTACATCGGTTCCTTAATGGTTACCAAACGAATGGCGTTAGTGGGAGGAGCATTCGGCCATTTAACGCTACCAGGAGTAGCTTTGGCTCTGGTATATGGTTTCGACGTTTCTCTGGGGGCTTTACTTTTCCTGTCAATAGGAATCGTTTCAATATGGTTACTTGAGCAGAAAACCAAATTACCAATGGAAGCTCTAACCGCAGTAGTGATGCCCTCTTCGCTAGCAGTCGCCTTTTTATTTATTCCCGAAGACAAAAAAGCCCAAGCGTTAATTGGTGATATTTCTCAGATATCCCTTACAGCGGCGGCTATCACAGGAGTCCTATGTTTAATCACCTTCTTTTCACTGAAAAAAATTTTTTCAGAACTGATTTTCACCAGCATTTCCGAAGACTTAGCAAAAGTCCAAGGAATAGATGTAGGAAAAAACAATTTCATTTTTTTGGCTTGCATTGCTATCACCGTGGCTTTAGGGGTGAGGGTGGTAGGCAGTCTCTTAACCGCTGCTTTGGTTGCCATCACAGCATCTGCAAGTAGAAACTTGAGCAAAAATCTCTTTCAATACTCTTATGGAGGAATGATTTTGGGAAGCTTAGCCAGTATTCTTGGAATTCTAGTTTTTATGTTCACCAGTATTCCTGCTGGTCCCTCCATCATCATAACAAGCACTCTAATCTTCTTAGCTTCATTAATCTTCAAGAGACACTAAAACAATTGGTATGTTGGTGGCGTCGTGAACTCTATTGACGGGATTAAAGAACTCGATATTTTAAAGATAGTGAAAGAAGACGTATTGAGGATACTTAGTGAACAAGAACAGAAGGTTACATTGGTAGTCATAAAATCGGAAATCAAAGTTTCTAGTTCCTTTATATATAAAACTATTAGAAGCCTTGAAGAAAATAATTTAATAGATATCGAAGACACATTTATTAGATTAACAAAGAAAGGGCGAAACGAAGCAAAAAACATCGCCAAAAAACATAACCTTCTTGAGAACTATTTGAAAGAAACAAGAAACGAAAGAGAAGCACATCAAGCGGCTCATCTCCTCGAACACTATGTTTCTGAAGAGGTCATCAATAACATAAAAAAATTATCTACCTTCAGAAAAGAAGGCGTTGCTCTAACAAAATTTCAGCTTCACACAAAAGGCATAATCACTGACATCCCCCTTTCTGATTATGGATTATTTGAGAGAATAGTTAGCATGGGCATGTTTCTCGGAGAAAATATAACGATAACAGGCGAAATTCCTCATGCCATCATTGTAAATATAAACAATAAGAAATTTGCCTTGGACAAAAACATAGCAAAAGAAATCCGAGCTGCAGAATATGAAAAATCTTAAAATTCCCTTGATAGGTCAACCAAATGTGGGGAAGTCTTCACTACTTAATGCACTGGTCGGTCCAAAGGTTACAGTATCCAATTATCCTGGAACCACTGTCGAGATAACTAAGGCCAAAAAAAACTTCAATAAAACAATAATCGAGTTTATAGACACTCCTGGCATATACTCTATTTCCGACAGAAGTGAAGAAGAAAAAGTTACTGAAAAGGCTCTGTTCGAAGAAGAAATCGATGGGGCAATCGTGATCGTTGATGCGACCTCTCTTGAAAGAAGCCTCTACATGACATTACAAATATTGGAGACCCAAATACCCACGGTTTTGGCTCTGAATTTTGTGGAAGATGCTGAAAAGAAAGGAGTAAAAATTGACTGTGAAAAACTGAAAATAATCCTTAATACTCCAGTTGTTCCGATAAATCCTTTGACCAAAAAAGGGATGAATGAACTTGTAGATGTCGTTTCAAACATTAGGAAAACATCGAAGAAGACTTTCACTGTCAAATATGATGACCATATAGAACAGGCTATAACTAAAATTTCCTCGCAAGTAAAAGGAACTTCTATGCCCAAGAGATTTGTGGCATTAAGGGTTTTAGAGGGC
>DAOVAG010000089.1 GCA_030671165.1 Candidatus Bathyarchaeota archaeon
ATGCGGAGTTAGAATTATGGGTTTCGGTCATGCAGGAGACGGTAACGTACATCTCCATCTCATGAAAGACAGCCTTAGCGATGAAGATTGGAAAAAAAGACGACCAGAGACTATGAAACAAGTTTATGAAACTGCAGTAACATTCGGAGGGACAATTTCAGGGGAGCATGGTATAGGTTTAGAAAAGAAAAATTTCTTTTCAATAGGTATCGGAAAAGAAGAAATGATGCTCATGAAGGGAATTAAGAGTCTCTTTGATCCAAACAATATTTTAAATCCTGGAAAAATTTTTGATATGGAATGAAATTTTTTAAAAATCACCATTTTTACTATTTAGCAATATGGTGATTGCGGATTGTGTTTCATTGTAATTACTCCTTTTTCTCTTTAAAGATGAGTATATACAGTTGAGATTACAATATCTCCTTATGTTCCAGAGTCCAGGACGATAGCTTAGCGAGAGGGAAGAGCCAACTTGTATTTAAGAGATAAATAATAGAGCGACATTTAGAGAAATTCGTTAGCTTTTCCCACTCTTCGTCGGACAATGAATAATAAAGATCTTAGATAGAAAGCTGATTGCAATATTCATAATATTTTAGTCTGCTGGACTACTAAACACGTCTTTTTCCAATCAGACACGTACGTAGTTTCTTGCACGTTAGGATTTAATAAAGTGTATCACACACTGGAAACATAGAGACTGATACGGGATATTTCCTAATTCATGTTTAATAATTAGGATTTACTAGCGATTATATATGATGGATTCACAATTCTCATAGGTTTGACTCCTTTTAGGAATCTTGCAACGTTTTCTAATCCGGCTTTTCTCATCTTGATAAAGACTTCTGGACATGTACCTATATGAGAAACCATAATTACATTATCCATACTTCGCAACGGGCTATCCACGTGTAGGGGTTCAACTTCGAAGACGTCAAGTGCTGCTCCAGCAATAACTTCTTCTTGCAAACATTTTATCAATGCAGCCTCATCTATAATTGCACCTCTTGCCGTATTTACAATTATAGCAGTTGATTTCATCATCCCCAATTCTCTTATACCAATCATGTGTCTAGTTGTGTCTGAAAGTGGAACGTGAATTGATACCACATCAGACTCTTTCATTACTGTTTCAAGAGACACGAGTCTACCGCCAAAGACCTCGACAGTTTCAGGGATTACATAAGGATCATAGGTGAGTATATTCATGTTAAAAGCTAAACGACCTATCTTGCCTATTAAACGTCCAATAGCCCCAAATCCCACTATACCAAGAGTTTTACCCCAGATCAGTTTTTGTTTATCTGCCTTGAAACGTCCCCATTTACCAGTTCTCATCAGTCTATCTCCACCAGGAATCCGTCTAAATAAACCAAGTATGAGACCCCAAGTCAACTCAGCTACAGACTCAGCGTTGGACCCGCCAGTATTACAGACCATGACACCTTTCTTTGCGGCTGCTTTGTGGTCTACCTTGTCAAATCCAACCGAAAAAACTTGAATCATCTTTAGTTTTTTTCCAGCAGCGATAATCTTGGCTGTGATTGGGACTTTCCATCCAGGGATTAAGATATCAGCATCTACAATTTGTTTTAATAGTCCAGTTTCATCCTGAGTAGCGACGTACTCAACATTAGCTAATCTCTCCCATTCAGAGACATCAAGCTGTATACTTCCACGTTCTGATGCTATAAGAATTTTCAAATCAATTTCCTCTCATTTTTTTAATAAAGGTTTTCCAGGTTGGTATCCAGCTGGAACACTTGGACTGATTCGCCCAACCTCGAAGCTTGTTATCACTTCAATCATTGCTGGTCTACCTGCATTGACCTCTTTGATCCCCCTCTTCAACGCAGGTATAATTTCGTCAGGCTCTTCTACCCTTTCGCCATACCATCCTAACCCTTCAGCAACAGCAGCATAGCTAATATTGGAACTCGGTAATACGACCTGGACATTTTTGGGAATCCAAGATTTTTCCCTTGGACCATAGACTGCGTAACCAGAATTGTTACTAACAACAGTTAATATTGGAAGATTCTCTCTTGATGCAGTCTCCATATCAGACATATTGTGTCCCATTGCTGCGTCTCCAACCCAATTTACACAAAGCTTTTTAGGCCACATGAGCTTCGCTGCCATCGCTGCACCCCATGAGAATCCAAGGTTAGTGTTATATCCCCATCCCAAGTAGCTTCTTGGAACGACTGATTCCCAGATAGCTGTAGCTTGTTCACGTGGACCACCTGCTTCATGAGTTAAGACAGTATTATCTCTATCAAATGTATGCATCATGTCCCAGATAACCCTGTATGGATTGATGGGTTTCTCATTTGATGTAAGTTTAGGTAACCACTCCTTCAATTGAAGATTCTTTTCTTTTGCAATCTCATTTTCAAGGACCTCGTTTCTCCTACGTCCATTACCGCCAGTCTGTCTCTTTACCTCCTCAATGAGTTGACTTAGAACCAGTTTAGCGTCGCCTATAACAGCATGGTTCACTCTATGGAACAAGTTTACGTCATATTCGCCTATATTGTTTAAAATTATAGTTTTTCCAGGGGGTACGGGAGGTCCGAAAGCGCCTGACATACTCGTTCCAATTCCGAAGACGAGATCAGCTCTACTCATAGACAGCCAGAGAGCCCTACCCCGCATTCCAACAGATAAGGGATGATTCTCTGGAAACGCGCTCTTACCTTTAATACTTGTAATAACTGGGATTTGGATGAGTTCAACGAATTCTCGAAGTTTTTCTGTTGCATCCGCCTGAAGAACCCCGTCACCCACATAAAGTACAGGTTTCTCGGAATTTAAAAGAGCACGAACAGCAACCTCAACATCTCGAGGATCTGCTTGGAATTTCCAACCTTTAACAGGTTGATATTTGAAATCTGAGTCTGAAATTTCACCGCGTAATGCATCTACCATCATCTCAAGAAGAACTGGAGCTGGTCTTCCTGTTCTCAATCTAGTATAAGCTATTCTCATGAGCTCAACTATATTTGTTGCATTGTTAAGACGGGCAGCCCATTTAGTAATGCAAGCTAAATTCTGGGTAGAATCCCAAACTCTTTTGCCTAGTTGATTCATTTGATATCCAGTAGGCATCATTAACATGGGAGAAAGGTCATAGAACGCTTGTCCTAAACCTCCAATCGTATTATAGGCTCCCCACCCCATCTGACACATAGCAACCCCGGTCTTATGACCCATAGAAAAACGCGTATATGCATCTGCCATTGCAATGGCAGTTCGCTCATGTCGCGTTGTTATGACCCTAATCCCCTCATCTAATAGTTCCTGTGTAATAGGAACTATTGGATAGTGTGCAACGAATTCCGTTCCTTCCATCTTTAAAATTTTAGCTATAACTTCTCCTCCTTTCAAAACATTAACATCTCCACACATACAATAAATGAGTGCATATATTTTAACTAGATAGATATACGTTAAATAATAATCGGTAAAAGAATGTATCACGATGGATATTCATAATAGTTCTTTCCACCGACTATTCTTTAAAAAAAACAGAAGTTTTCACTAGGAAGCAAGTATTATTTTAAAAAAATGATGATTACCGTAATTAGATCTTCTTTAGGTTCTCCAAATATTGTTACTGCTCTATCAAATGTTATGGATACGTTAAGCAATTCCTCTAATATTTTGGTCTCGTATTTTTCAGCATTTATCAGTTACGCAATTTATATAGTATGTGGATGCATGTAGTTTTTTTTCATAATTCTTCTGACTCACGTACTAACAAAAAATCCTTAAAAAAAGAGGTTTCAAGATACATTACTGGATTCTTTGTTTATCTTTGGATTGTGGTTGTCGTTTATGTTTTTAGTACTTTGAATATAAGATTTACAAATTAGATCGTCCAGTTTGTTCATGTGTTCATTAAGACTTTGATCATATCGGGTCATGTGTTCGTCAAGTTTACTCATATTGTTACTCAATACATTTATCATAACATCATATTTCTCTAACTTTCGATCAGTATCTAAAATATGCTCATCGATTCGATGATCAATTTTGGTGTGATTATACAGGGCAAACAATTCAATTGCGATCGCGCCAAGAACTATGAATTCCATAATAGTACCAAATTCTAATGATATCACCTGAAATAATCATCATTCACTATGGTTAATCGCAAGAATAAGAAGATACTCTTAAAGTTTAACTATAATTAAGAGATTGAATAAAAAGAATTGGATAAACTTATTCGAAGTAGAAAAAAATTTTCATCTCTAATAGGTTCAATCATTAAGTAAACTTCTCAATAAATCATAAAGAGAGGAAAGATTAAGAGGCTTTCTTGCCATATTGAGAAATTTGGTGAAGAGAGACTCTGTTCTAAAGCCTTCTTTTTTACATTTATTGATTATAGAAAAGAATTCTTAAGGTGAAAGCTAATAACTGGATAAAAGAGAATTTAACATCATGATCTTTATAACAGAGATAGCGGTTGATTTAATGTTCTATGTTGGAGGATAAAATATCATATGAAAGTCATTTTAATCATCAGTGATGGTTTAGCTGATCAACCAATAAAAGAATTGGGCGGAAAAACGCCTCTTCAGATAGCTAATACTCCTGCAATGGATGAGATAGCGAGAACTGGAGTGAACGG
>DAOVAG010000151.1 GCA_030671165.1 Candidatus Bathyarchaeota archaeon
GTCTCTCTTTTTTCTTGCAATACTGTCCATATGTAATCATATATTAATTCATCGAGTTTTCTTCCAGATTTATCCTATTTAATAGGGAATATAAAAAAAAATAAAGCGAATAATAGACATTTTTTAAAGTTTTGAAAAAAAGAGCTCTTTCTACGTGAACAATATTTTTTATTACTTATTATTAGTTAACATGAGTGATTAATTCTCTATGCTTTTCTATATTACCGTGTTAAGTTGGTATATCTGGAATAACTTGATTTTTAAGAACGTAATTTAATAATATTTCTAAAATCATAAAAAAATTGTTGTTTACTTGGATATTTTGTCTAAGTATTTCCATACGAATGCTGCTAAAAGCCCCCCGATGATAGGAGCTACCCAGAACAGCCAAAGCTGACTTAGAGCAATACCTCCAACTATGATTGCTGGGCCAAGACTTCTCGCTGGGTTCACAGAAGTACCTGTTATAGGTATGCCTACAAGATGGATAAGTACAAGGCTCAATCCGATAGAGATGCCTGCAAAACCTTTTGGTGCTTTCTCACTTGTTGAGCCATGAATCACAAACAAGAATATGAAGGTCAGTATAATTTCAACGATGAATCCTGAAATCATTGAGAAACCTCCAGGTGATGCTGTATCATATCCATTTTGACCTAAACCATTAACAGCAAGAGTATATCCCGGTTTCCCGACAGCGACTCCGTAGAGTACTGCTGCCGCGATTATGGCTCCTATGCATTGCATGATTATGTAGATTACAGTATCCTTGAGTTTCATCTTGCCTGCTGCTAGCATCGATATGGATATAGCTGGATTAATGTGACATCCAGAGACTCCTCCAATGGCGTAAACCATTACAATTACGGAGAGACCGAAAGCGAAGGATATTCCTACGAAGCCTATGTATTCCCCTGCAAGCACTGCACTCCCACAACCCATAAAGACTAACACAAATGTACCTACTAGTTCTACAATATACTTTTCTACATCAGTCAATTGTCTTATTCTCCTTGTAATCCTCTTTTGTATTTTTATGATTTCGTTTAGTATATTACATGAAAGTAAAGGTCCATCGATTTCAAAGTTAATTGAACAATAGAGAGTGAAAAAGTTGTTAACCATTACCTATTATTCATTATATTACAAAAGTATAATAAGTAAATTTTAGTACAGCTATCGTAATTTTTGATATTTTTGAAATATACACGTTTATCATTTCGGTAATGTACCTTGAATTTGTTTTCGCATGTTTCACAATTGAATGATATAACATCGAAAACACTACATTTCCATCACTTACCAGTAGGTTATTTATTCCACATCTAGGACACGATACCATCTTAATCACAGTGAATTATATTGGATTAAAGATATAATGGGCTTGTTCATATTGGATAATCATTATTCAAAATTGATTTATATTTAAAAACAGAAGATTTGAAAGTAAATAATACCAGCATTAGGAGATGAAGGAGTTTGAAAGAGGAAGAAATATTACCTTGAGGATATTCCCCGATTTCGTAGCGGTATTCGCGTGAATCCTCCACAGTTAAAACATGTGATTACTACATGGGGTTCACGTCGTTGTTGAATTCTTATCCTACAATTTATTCCGGGAAATATCAAAGATTTACAGTGTTTACAAGACATTCTTCTTAACTCAATTGGTAATTTAACTTTGTAGCGCATTCCTATTTTTTTAGCTAAATTAACATAATATTGAGCTAATTGAGGTTCTTCACTAAAAACTTCCTTCACCCTGTTAAATAAGACAGAAATGCGTTCTCGAGCAATCTGTTTATTTTCTCTACGAAGTCGATGGCGTGTCCTTCGGTTTACCAATTATCGAAATCCTCACTCAAATTAGTTTCGTAGCCATGATAAACCTTTTTCCTAACATCCAATAGAATAGAAAGTATGTTAAACGTTGTATTAGCCGAAGCAGCATTAGAAACTATTCCAAAGAAAATCATATTTCACCCATCTGTTGTTGCGTGGGCTAAAGGTATGGGTAAAAAGACAAATCGAGCTCTCTTAGATAGATCTTATCATCATAGAGCAATGTTCTCTCTAGACGATAGTTTAAAAAGGGGGAGACCAGACATTGTTCACTTTTCCCTTCTTGAAGCTTTAGGAACACCATTGAATAGGGAGGGTTTATTGAGGACCTATATTCATACCATTCAAAATTATCTTATCTTCTTGGATCCTACAGTTCGATTACCACGAAATTATAACCGTTTTGTGGGTTTAATTGAGCAACTTTTTAGAAAGACTAGAGTTCCAGAGCGAGGTCAAGTACTCCTCAAGTTAAGAAAAGGAAACCTTAACGATCTTCTTGATGTGATTAAACCATCTTATACGTTAGTATTCACTAGATCAGGTTCACCTAAAACATTACATGATGTTTTGGAGAGACTTGTTAAAATGGAAAATCCTTTAGTTATAGTAGGGGCGTTTCCTGGAGGTTGTTTCTCAGAAGAGACACTGAGTATAGCGAATGAGCTAGTCTCTATCGATTCAGAGGTTCTTGATGCTTGGACGGTAATGGCTAGGATAATCTATGAATATGAGAGATTAATTGAGTTACCTAAGAATCGATTATCAAAATAGAAGCGTACAATATGCTATTAACATAAATTTCATCAATTAAATTATGGAACTAATAGAGCATAAAAGATCATATTGTCCCTATTTTTCCAATTTAAGATTTATTTAAAGAGAGTAATTATTCAAGAATGCGTATATCAAAAAAAATCTCAGTAATTCATTCTATTTTTTCCTCTTAAACATTTTTAAAGATAGATCTATTTTAGAAATATGCAGTGTATTTGGAAGAAAGATAGTTTATTAATAAAAGATCACAAAATATTCATCCTAAAATAAATAAAATGAGATCCAAATAGCTGAAGATTGCTAATGAATTATAAAACATGATTGTTTCAAGTAAGTCCTTATTGAGAAATTATGAATTATTTAAAAATGAATAGAAGATGCTAACTGTGTGTGAAGAATACCTTCCTTCAATGATTAGAGTATCCCTCGGTTCAGCTATAACCCTCGGGTTAACGCGCGGAGTACAAGAAACGGAAACAACAACGATTTATTTAATGACATATCATTCTGGGAAATGTTCTGCTAATTGTGTTTTTTGCGCTCAAGCACGGTCCAGTACTAGTAGAGCTGATATGCTATCACGGGTTACGTGGCCATTATTTCCC